>CAMTZV010000068.1 GCA_947086625.1 uncultured bacterium
AAATAAAGTGGAGCGCATCACGAGCTACGAGAAGCACGGTAGGCTTGAGGCGATGCGGGGGGACGTATGAGCGGCGCAGCGAAGCAGGCGGCCCCCGGCATGTCCGGGGATGCGCGCGAAGGGCTGAGTGGCAAAACCGTCCTGCTCGGTGTGACCGGGAGCATCGCGGCGTACAAGATCGCGGGCCTTGCGAGTATGCTCGTAAAAAAGGGTGCGCGGGTGCACGTGCTCATGACGAAAAACGCCACGAACTTTATCAATCCGATCACGTTTGAATCGCTGACCGGAAACAAGTGCCTTGTGGACACGTTTGACCGGAATTTTGAATTTCAGGTGGAGCATGTGGCGCTCGCAAAGCAGGCGGATCTGGCGCTCGTGGCGCCCGCCAGCGCAAACGTCATCGGAAAGCTGGCGCACGGCATCGCGGACGACATGCTCACGACGACACTGCTGGCGTGTAAGGCGCCGATTCTCGTGGCGCCCGCGATGAACACGAACATGTATGATAACCCGATCGTGCAGGACAATTTAAAAACGCTGCGCTCTTACGGGATGCGGGTCATCGACCCGGCGGAGGGGTATCTGGCCTGCGGCGACACCGGTGCGGGGAAAATGCCGGAGCCGGAGACGCTTTTTGCACATATCGAGGCGGTTCTTGCCTGTGAGAAGGACCTGGAGGGAAAACGGCTTTTGGTGAGCGCGGGGGCGACGCAGGAGGCGTTAGACCCGGTGCGCTATCTCACAAACCATTCCACCGGAAAAATGGGCTACGCCATCGCAAAGGCCGCGATGCTGCGGGGCGCGCAGGTGACGCTCGTGAGCGGGCGGACGCACCTGACGCCGCCGCTGTTTGTGGAGACGGTTCCCGTCGTGAGCGCGCAGGAGATGTTTGAGGCGATCGAAAGCCGTTTTGCGGACACGGACATTTTGATTATGGCAGCAGCCGTGGCGGATTACCGCCCGAAGGAGTATGCGGATCACAAGCTGAAGAAAAAAGAGGGCGCGGAGCACCTCGTGCTTGCCCGCACGGTCGACATCTTAGGGACGCTCGGTCCAAAAAAGAAGCCCGGGCAGTTCGTGTGCGGGTTTTCCATGGAGACCGAGCAGCTGATCGAGCACTCGTCGGAAAAGCTGAAAAAGAAAAATCTGGATTTAATTGTCGCAAATAATCTGCGGACAGCAGGGGCAGGCTTCGGGACCGATACGAATGTGGTGACGCTGATCGACGCGCAGGGAGCGTGCGAGCTTCCGAAGCTTACAAAGCTTGCGGTGGCGCACCGGATTTTGGATCGGATCTTACGGCAGGGCTGACGGGCCGGTGAGCCGCATGACACGAAAGGGGAGGTGGCTGCGCGATGGTCAAGAGCGAGGCATACGTTTGGAAGGAGCAGGTGACGATCCCGACCTATGAGCTCGGGGAGGCGGAGAAAAACCCGATGTTTCTGGATAAGCGCGTGTATCAGGGGAGCAGCGGCAGGGTTTACCCTTACCCGACCGTGGAGACGTTCACCGACAGGAAGGTCGACAGGGAATATACGGCGCTTTGGCTGGAAAACGAGTATATCAGAGTGATGATCCTGCCGGAGCTTGGCGGGCGGATTCAGCGCGCCTGCGACAAGACGAACGATTACGATTTTGTCTACTACAACCATGTCATCAAGCCGGCGCTCGTGGGCCTGACTGGCCCGTGGATCTGTGGCGGCATCGAGTTCAACTGGCCGCAGCATCACCGCCCGACGACATTTCTGCCCACGGATTACACGCTTGAGAGCGGCGAGGACGGAAGCAAATCCGTATTGATCCACGACGTCGACCAGATGTACGGGACGAAGAGCATCGCGCGGTTTACGGTTTATCCCGGCAGGGCCTTCATCGAGGTGACGGGGCAGCTCTACAACCGCACCCCCATGCCGCAGACGTTTCTGTGGTGGGCAAACCCGGCGTTCGCGGCGAACGAGCACACGCAGTCGATCTTCCCGCCGGACGTGCGCGCAGTCATGGATCACGGCAGGCGGGACGTGTCCGCGTTTCCGATCGCCACCGGGGTCTATTATAAAAAGGACTACGCGCCGGGCACGGATATCTCCCGCTACAAAAACATCCCTGTCCCGACGAGCTACATGGCCGAGCAGTCGGAGTACGACTTTGTGGGCGGCTACGACTATGAAAAGGAGGCAGGGCTTTTACATGTGGCCGACCACCACATCTCCCCGGGGAAAAAGCAGTGGACGTGGGGCTGCGGCAACTTCGGGCAGGCGTGGGAGCGCAGTCTCACGGACGCGGACGGCCCTTACATAGAGCTGATGACGGGCGTTTATACGGACAACCAGCCGGATTTTACATGGCTCATGCCGTTTGAGGAAAAGACGTTCCAGCAGTATTTCATGCCGTACAAGGGCGTCGGGCAGGTCAAAAACGCCACAAGAGAGGTCGCCGTCGGCATGGAGACGGACAAAAGCAGCGTAAAGGTCTGCGTTTACGGGACGAACCGGCGGCAGGTGCGCGTGATTTTGACGGAGGATTTCGACACGCTTTTAGAGGAGGACGTCGTGATCTCGCCGACAGAGGTGTACCGGCAGACGAGGGAGCGCCACTCTGCGGACGAGACGCGGCTGACACTGGCCGTCTACGATATCCGGACGAACCGGCTGCTCGTGTCTTATCGGCCGCAGCCGCGCGCCCTGAAGGGGATGCCCGAGCCGGCAGAGGCGCCCGGCGCGCCGGGAGAGCTTGCCAGCAATGAGGAGCTCTATCTGACGGGCCTGCATCTCGAGCAGTACCGCCATGCGCGGTATCTGCCGGACGACTATTATCTGGAGGGCTTAAAGCGCGACCCGGGCGATATCCGCATCAACAGCGCCTACGGGATGCTGCTTATGCGCCGGGGGGATTTTGAGCGGGCAAAACCGTTTTTCACGCGTGCGCTGAAGCGGCTGACGCACCACAGCGGGAGCCCCTACGACGGCGAGCCGTTTTACGGGCTTGCACTCTGTGAGCTGTACATGGATCAGGACGAGGCGGCCTACGAGCACTTTTACAGGGCGTCGTGGGCAAACGCGCAGCAGGAGATGAGCTTTTATTATCTGGCGGCGCTGGACGCACGGGCGGGGCGCTGGCGGCGCGCCCTGGAGCTCGTCAAGAGCGCGCTCGTGAAAAACGCGCACAACGTAAAGGCGCGGGGCCTGCAGGCGTATCTGTTCCGAAAGCTGGGACAGACCGGGACGGCGGCGCGCTGCTGTAAGAAGAATCTGGAGCATGATCCCTTTGACTTTGTGAGCGCAAACGAGCGCGTGCTGCTTGGGAAGGGAAAGGCGGATGAGCTGGACAATCTGATGCGTGCGTTTCCGGAAAACTATCTCATGGCGGCGCGCGATTACGCGGAGTTCGGCGCGTTTGACGAGGCGCTGGGGCTGCTCGGACGCTGCCCCGTGCAGACGCCGCTCATGCTTTTTTACCGCGCCTTTTATCTGGCGAAGCTCAAGCGCGCGGCGGAGGCCATGCGGATGCTGCACCGGGCGGAGGAGATGGCGCCGGATTACTGCTTTCCGAACAAGCTGGAGGACATCGCCGTTTTGCGCTACGCGAAGGACGAGGCGGACAGCGCGATGGCGCGCTACTATCTCGGCTGCCTTTTCTACGATAAATTGCAGCGCGACCGCTCGATCCGCCTGTGGGAGTCGGCGGCGGCGAAGCGCCCGAAGTTTCCGACGGTGCACCGGAACCTGGCGCTGGCATACTTTAACGTGCTGCACGATCCGGAGGCCGCAAAGCAGGAGATGGAGAAGGCGTTTTATCTCGACGAGAGCGACGCGCGGGTATTTCTGGAGCTGGATCAGCTCTACAAAAGGCTTGGCATGGGCTTTGCGGCGCGCCTGGAACGCTACGAGCGCTACGCGGGGCTCATCGAGCAGCGGGACGATCTGTATCTGGAGTACGTAACGCTTTTAAATATGACGGATCAGTTTGAAAAGGCGCACGACCTCATGATGCAGCACACGTTCCACGCGTGGGAGGGCGGCGAGGGCCGGGTGAGCGCGCAGTATGTGCGCTCGCTGCTCGAGATGGCAAACCGCGCGCTCGTGCAGGGGGACGCACTGCAGGCGGAGCGCTATCTGCTCCACGCGCTCGTCTATCCGAAAAATCTCGGGGAGGGCAAGCTGGAGGGCGCAAAGGACAACCACATTTACTATCACCTCGGACTTGCGCTCGAATTGCAGGAAAAGTACGAGGAGGCGGCCCTCTATTTCAAAAAGGCGACTCTGGGCGAGAGCGAGCCGGGGAAGACGCTCTACTACAACGACCAGCCGGCGGATATGATTTTGTATCAGGGGCTTGCGCTTCTAAAGCTCGGGCAGGAAAAAGAGGCGTTCCGGCGCTTTGACCGGCTTATCAGCTACGGGGAGAAGCATCTTGACGACGAGGTGCGGATCGATTACTTTGCCGTATCGGTGCCGCAGATGGAGGTGTTTGACGCGGACGAGGCGGCGCATCATCGGGCGCACTGCTATTATCTCATGGGGCTTGGGTATCTCGGCTGCGGCGAGACAAAAAAGGCGAACGAGAACTTTGCGCAGGTCGCGAGGCTCGAGCCGTGGAACACGGACTGCCGGATGTATGCAAACGTATAGGAAGAGGGGAAAGGCACGGGCCGCGAATCGCTCCCGTGTCCTTTTTTGTGCGCAGGGGCGTGCGGTTTGAGCGAAATTGCACAAAAATTTATCTATTTCGGCCTTGCATTCGGTAAAATTTGGTGCTATGATGAATTGGAAAGTAACATGTTAGTTGATGAAAAAGATGTGACTTTTGATAAGGAGGGATGGCGATGGACATTCGGTACTCTGCAAACCAGAGGGACGTGAAGCGCTACACGACGAAGGAGCTGCGCGATGAATTTCTCATCACGGGGCTGTATCAGCCCGACCGGGTCGTAGCGGTCTATTCACACGTTGACCGCATGGTGACCTTCGGCTGTATGCCGGTGGCGAAGGAGGTTTCTCTGGACGACGGCATCGAGGTTTATGCAAACTTCGGGACCGATTACATTTTGCAGCGCAGGGAGATCGGGATTTTTAACATTGGAGGAAAGGGCAGCATCAAGGTGGACGGCACCGTCTACGAGCTGGATTACAAGGACTGCCTCTACATCGCGATGGGGGCGAAGGAGGTATTGTTTTCTTCTGCAAACGGAGAGACACCCGCGAAGTTTTACATGGTGAGCGCGCCCGCGCACACCGCCTACGAGACAAAGCTTTTAACGCTTGCCGACGCCGCAAAGCGCCCGGTCGGCGACGCTGCCACGAGCAACAAGCGCGTGATCAATCAGTTTATTCACCCCGATGTGCTAAAGACCTGCCAGCTGTGCATGGGCATGACCGTGCTTGAGCCGGGAAGCGTCTGGAACACGATGCCCGCGCACACGCATGAGCGGCGCATGGAGATTTACACGTATTTTGAGGTTCCGGATGATCAGGTTGTGTTCCATTTCATGGGCGAGGGCGACGAGACGCGCCACATTGTCATGCACAACGAGGAGGCAGTGATTTCGCCGTCGTGGTCGATCCATTCCGGCGCGGGTACGAGCAACTATACGTTCATCTGGGCGATGGGCGGAGAGAATCAGGAATTTGACGATATGGACCACATCGCGATCCCGGATTTGAGATAACTGCTTTTCACTATATTTCACTATTTAAAGAAGGAGAGATGCATCATGGCAATTTTAGACACCTATTCATTACAGGGCAAGGTAGCGCTTGTAACAGGCGCATCCTACGGCATCGGCTTTGCGATCGCATCCGCATACGCACAGGCCGGCGCGACGATCGTGTTCAACGATATCAAGCAGGAGCTCGTCGACAAGGGCCTTGCGGCATACAAAGAGCTTGGCATCGAGGCGCACGGCTATGTGTGTGACGTGACCGATGAGGATGCGGTAAACGCGCTCGTGGCACAGATCGAGAAGGAGGTCGGCGTCATCGACATTCTCGTAAACAATGCCGGCATCATCAAGCGCATCCCGATGACCGAGATGAGCGCGGCCGAGTTCCGCCAGGTCATCGACGTGGATCTGAATGCGCCGTTTATCGTATCAAAGGCAGTCATCCCCTCGATGATTCAAAAGGGCCACGGAAAGATCATCAACATCTGCTCGATGATGTCGGAGCTTGGCCGCGAGACGGTATCCGCATACGCGGCTGCAAAGGGCGGCTTGAAGATGCTCACGAAGAACATCTGCTCCGAGTACGGCCAGTACAACATCCAGTGCAACGGCATCGGGCCGGGTTACATCGAGACCCCCCAGACCGCACCGTTGCGCGAGATCCAGCCGGACGGCTCGAAGCACCCGTTCGATCAGTTTATCTGCGCGAAGACACCGGCAAACCGCTGGTTACAGGCCGAGGAGCTGCAGGGGCCTGCGGTATTCCTCGCTTCGGATGCATCAAATGCGGTAAACGGACACATCTTATATGTAGACGGCGGCATTCTGGCATACATCGGCCGTCAGCCGTAACAGGCCGGAACCGGATAACGATAAAAAAATAAAAATAGATAGGAGAATAAAATCATGAGCGATATTTTAGAGCAGCTGGCGGGCTACGGCGTCGTACCTGTCGTTGTATTGAACCGTGCCGAGGACGCAAAGCCTTTAGCGGAGGCGCTTTGCAAGGGCGGCTTAAAGTGTGCCGAGGTGACGTTCCGCACTGACGCGGCGGAGGAGTCCATCAAGATCATGACCGAGAACTTCCCGGACATGCTCGTGGGCGCGGGTACCGTACTCACCATCGATCAGGTAGACCGTGCGGTGGCGGCGGGCGCGAAGTTTATCGTAAGCCCCGGCTTCGACCCGGAGATCGTCGACTACTGCCTGGAAAAGGATATCCTTGTACTGCCCGGCTGCGTGACCCCCTCCGAGGTTGCACAGGGCGTCAAGCGCGGCTTAAAGGTGCTCAAGTTCTTCCCGGCGGAGCAGGCAGGCGGCCTTGCGATGATCAAGGCGATGGCAGCGCCGTACACGAGCGTGAAGTTTATGCCCACCGGCGGCATCAGCGCGAAGA
>CAMTZV010000069.1 GCA_947086625.1 uncultured bacterium
TTCACGCCTCAGGAACGCGCACTGGCTGCGCGTTCCGTGAGAACATGATTCAGGAATGAGGAGAGACGGAGGAAAAATGAAAGAGAAGAATTCCGGCGTACAGGAGACGCACATCGAGGGACGAAACGCCGTGTTGGAGGCGTTTCGCGCGGGAAAGACGGTTGATAAGCTCTACGTGCTGGACGGCTGTCAGGACGGGCCGGTGCGCACGATCGTCCGCGAGGCGAAAAAGTGCGGCACGATCTTGAATTTTGTGACAAAGGAGCGCCTGGACCAGCTCTCCGAGACCGGGAAGCATCAGGGCGTCATCGCGCAGACCGCCGTCTACGCCTATGCGCAGCCTGAGGAGCTTCTCGCGCGGGCCAGGGAGAAGGGGGAAGCGCCGTTTTTGATCCTCTTAGACGGCATCGAGGATCCGTACAATCTGGGTGCGGTCATCCGTACCGCGAATCTGGCGGGCGCGCACGGCGTCGTGATCCCGAAGCGGCGCGCGGCAGGGCTCACGGCGACCGTGGCGAAGGCCTCCGCCGGGGCGCTCAACTACACGCCGGTGGCGAAGGTGACAAACCTCGCCGCCACGATTGAGGAATTGAAGAAAGCGGGCATGTGGTTCGTGTGCGCGGACATGGACGGCACGCCGATGTATGAGCTGGATTTGAAGGGGCCCATCGGCCTTGTCATCGGCGGCGAGGGCGAGGGTGTCGGCAAGCTCGTGCGGGAGCGCTGCGATATGGCGGCGGCGATCCCAATGAAGGGCGACATCGATTCCTTAAACGCGTCGGTTGCCTGCGGCGTGCTCGCATATGAGATCGTGCGGCAGCGTTTGATGTGACGGGCGGCGGAGTCCGCCTCATCCCTGGCGGCGCTTTCGGGAGGATGTTTCGGAGGTTGTTTCGGAGGATGTTTCAATGAGGGAAAAAAGATACGAGGGTGTCGGCGACGAGGAGCTTTTAGCGGAGCTAAGCGGCGGCAACGACAGCATCACGGATTATCTTTGCAACAAATACAAGCATCTGGTCACGCGGGAGGCGAACGCGCTCTATCTGATCGGGGCGGAAAAGGAGGATCTCATTCAGGAGGGCATGATCGGCCTGTTCAAGGCGATCCGCGATTTTTCCCCCGAGCGGGAGTCCTCGTTTTACACGTTTGCGCGGCTGTGTATCCGCAGGCAGATGTATCATGCGATCGAGGCGTCGAAGCGGCTCAAGCACGTGCCGCTAAACTCCTACATCTCCTTCTCGGAGGAGACCGGGGAGGAGAGCGGGCTGACGGTCGGTGACACGCTCGAGGCGGACGGCGGGCAGAACCCGGAACGCCTCTTTATTCAGCAGGAAAATTATCAGGATTTTTCCGAGCGGCTTGCGGCGCTGCTAAGCCCCATGGAAAAGCGGGTGTGCGATCTGTATTTACAGGGGATGGACTACCGGCAGATCGCCGAGGCGATGGACAAGACGCCGAAGTCCATAGACAACGCCCTGCAGCGCATCCGCGCAAAGATGGGAAGGCCGGAGAAGCTCGGCGCCGAGTGACGCGTCGAAGAGGCCGCGCTATCTGATGAGCAGATCCATCAGGTATTCGTAGACGTCCCCGCTCTGCTCTTTCCAGTTGTCGCAGATGGCCTGCGCGATCTCGCGGTTCGGGACGGTGATGGTCAGATCAATGCGGGAGCTGCCGCGCTCCTTTAGCTGGCAGCGGACGGCGTACTGCTCGCCGGGGGTCCGGTAATAGTTTGCAAGAAACGCGGCGGTCTCGCGGATCGCCAGATGGTTTGCGCGTAGATATTCCTGTATGTCCTCGTAGATGCCGGCGGAGAGCTTGTCCGAAAAAAATGCGAGCGTCTCTTCGCCCGCGGGCGTGACAGAGTAGTGCGTGTTGCTGTAGGTCGGCTCCTTTTTGATAAAGGCGTTCTCGTCCAGCTCGTGCAAAGCCTCCTGCACGGTAAAATAGTTCGTATAGTTTTTATCCAGAAAAAAGTCAGAAATCTGCGTGCCAAGGAGCGGCTCTTCCGAGCGCTGCAGCAGCGCCAGAATCATCAGTTTGTAGATCGTGATCGGTTCGGTCATAGTTCACCTCATTTTTTCTCAATCATAAAGTCGTCCCTGCCATGTATGCTGTTCGGCGAAAATCCGGTGGATGCGGTTGAGCACGCGCTTTTTGTCGCCGCTCCATCCGGGCGCGATGAGCAGCCGTTTCGGCCCGTCCCCGGTGATGCGGTGCAGGACGATGTGCGGCGGGAGACGCTCGATACATTCGACGAGAAAGCGGCAGTATTCCTCCATCTCAAATACCGGGAAGGGGGACGTTTCGTATCGCGCGGCAAGCGCGGTGCCCGCCAGTACGTGCAGAAGCTGGAGCTTGAGCCCTGCTACGGGAAGGGCCGAAACGCGCGATACGGATGTGCGCATCATCTCTTTCGTCTCGCCGGGGAGCCCCAAAATCAGATGCGCGACCACGGGAATGCCGTGATCATGCAGACGCATGACCGCACGCGTGCAGTCGGCGTGGGAAAAGCCGCAGTTCATCTGTGCGAGCGTCGCGTCAAAGACGCTCTGGACGCCAAGCTCCACCCAGACGGGCTTGCCGTACAGCTCCCGCAGCCCGCACAGGAGGGAGAGCACCTCGTCCCCGAGGCAGTCCGCGCGTGTCGCGACGGAGAGGACGGCAACCTGCGGTTCCCGCAGCGCCTCGGAAAAAACGGTACGCAGATAACCGGTATCTGCGTAGGTGTTCGTGTATGCCTGAAAGTAGGCGATAAAGCGGCGGGCGTTTGTCTTTGCGGCGATCCGCTTGCGCGCCTGCAAAAGCTGCTGCGGGATGGAAAGCCCGCGGTCGGCGGCAAAGTCGCCGGAGCCGCCCGCACCGCAAAAGCTGCAGCCGCCCGTGCCCTTCGTACCGTCGCGGTTCGGGCAGGAGAAGCCGCCGTCTAAGGAGAGGCGGTACACCTTCTCGCCGAACGTCTCCTTCAGATAGAAGTCAAGGCTGTAGTAGGGCTTGCCGTCCCAGCACATGGGCGTATTCATGTGGGGATGTGGTCGCGCACCGCACGGCTCACAACGTCCGCAACGCGCGGGTCAAATGCCTCCGGCATAATAAAGTCTTCATTTAACTTTTCGTCAGGGACAAGACCGGCGATGGCCTGTGCCGCCGCCAGCTTCATCTCCTCGGTGATCTGGCGCGCGTGTCCCTCGAGCGCGCCGCGGAAGATGCCGGGGAACGCGACGACGTTGTTGACCTGATTCGGAAAGTCGCTGCGCCCGGTTCCGACGATGCGCGCGCCCGCGGCCTTTGCGAGGTCGGGCATGATCTCCGGCACGGGGTTTGCCATCGCAAACAAAATCGCGTCGCGGTTCATCGACGCGACCATCTCGGGCGTCACGATGCCGGGGGCGGAGACACCGACGAAAATATCCGCGCCCTTTAGGGCGTCGGCGAGCGTCCCTGTGGCGCGCCCTAAGTTTGTGACTTTTGTCATCTCCTGCTGCATCCAGTTTAAGCCGGGGTAGTCCGGCCCGATGATGCCGGCCTTATCGCACATGGTGACGTCCGAAAAGCCGTAGGTGAGCAACAGCTTCGTGATGGCGACGCCCGCGGAGCCAGCGCCGTTTACGACGACCCTGCACGCCTCCTTTTTCTTCCCGGTGACGCGCAGCGCGTTGATGATGCCGGCGAGGACGACGATGGCGGTGCCGTGCTGGTCGTCGTGGAACACCGGAATGTCGAGCATTTTTTTCAGCCGCTCCTCAATCTCAAAGCAGCGGGGCGCGGCAATGTCCTCGAGGTTGATGCCGCCGAAGCACGGCGCAATGTTTTTTACGGTCGAAATGATCTCCTCGGTGTCCTGCGTGTCGAGGCAGATCGGCACGGCGTTTACGTCGGCGAACTCCTTGAAGAGCACGCATTTTCCCTCCATGACGGGCATTGCCGCGAGCGGCCCGATGTTGCCGAGGCCGAGCACCGCGCTGCCGTCCGAGACGACCGCGACCGTGTTCGCCTTGATCGTGTAATGGTAGGCCTGTGCGGGGTTTTCGGCAATGATTTTACACGGCTCGGCCACGCCGGGGGTGTAGGCGATGGAGAGCGCCTCGCGGTCCTTCACCGGGGCCTTTGAGGTCGTCTCGAGCTTGCCGTTCCACTGTCTGTGAAGCCGTATCGCTTTTTCTTTCTGATCTTTTTCTTTCTGATTTTTGTCTTTCTGATCCATGATCGTTCTCCTTGTGTTGAATTATGACATGCAATGCGCCTGTTTTGTGAAATCAGGGGACGGGGGCTTCCAGCGGGGGCTCCTCGGTCTGCGGGGGCTTTTCCGGGGGATCGGGGATCGCCGGCTGCGGCGGTTCCTCTGGCTCCGCTGCAGCGTCCCGGGCGTCATGCCGCAGGCGCTCCTGCAGCTCCTCGGGCAGCGCAAGCGGGGGCGTGACCGTAGCGTCGGCGGGCGCTGCGCGCTTTTCTTCGATGCGTCCCGGCAGCGTGACAAGGGCCGTGGCGGTAAGCAGCGCGTACAGGCACAGAAGAAGCGAGATCCATTCTTTTCGGCTGCGCTTCATAGGCCACCTCCTGCTCTTTGGGACGCGGGGAGCTGGATATAGATCGCCATCCCCGTGTTTGTGCTGCTCTTGGCGTAGATCGTGCCCCCGTAATATTCGACGATCGCCCGCGACTGGGTGAGTCCGAGGCCGTTTCCGCTGATGCGGTTGGAGCCCTGTTAGTTCAGCTCAAATATGTGCGGGGTCTCCTGCGCGGGCAGTCCAGCGCCGTTGTCTTTCAGGACGATGAACAGGTCGTCCCCGACGAGGGAGAGGGTGATGACGAGACTGCCGTCGCGCTTCATGTATTTCACCGAGTTGTCGATGATGTTGCGAAAGAGGATGCGCAGGTAATTCGCATCCGCCTTTACGGATATGTCCTCACTGCTGCTCGAGAGCTGCACCTGTACGCGGGAGCGGCGGCAGAACGGCTCCATCTCCTGTATGACGCCGCGGGTGACGGCGAGGATGTTGAGCACCGAACTCTCCCCGTGCGCGGGAAGCAGGTGGTTTGCATGCTCCTGCTGCTTTGCCTCCGTAAGCTGGGCTTCAAGCGTTTCCCTCGTGTTGAGCAGCTCCTGTAAGGACTGCTCGGCGGCGGTGAGCCTGCGCGTGCAGCGCGCGTGCTCCTCCTGCAGGGCGGCGAGTTTTTCGGCGGCGTTTTTGTGCAGGGCGGCGAGCCCTTCCGCCTCGTCTGCCCGCGCCGTCTCGCGGCTTATGGCGTGGAGCATCCGGTTCTGGCTGAGGGAGATGTAGACGAGGGCAAGGCAGCCGTGGGCGAGAAACAAAAGGACGCCGATGAGCACCTGTCCGAAATAGACGCAGCCGATGCCCCCGGCAAACGCCCCCAGCATGGCGATGAGCAGCGCGAGCTCAGGCCATAAGAGCTGACCGGCATTTTTATCTTCGAGCTTTTTTTCTTTTGAGGGTTTCATGAGAACGCTCCTTTACTTGTTATATGAAAAAGTGTAAAATAGAAACGGCGTTTCGTCAAGAGAAGAATGAAGAGGGGGAGACCGATGGAATTTCGTTATGACGCGCTGCGCGCAAAGGAAAAGGGACAGCCGGAGGGCAAAAAGAAGCCGGAATGGGACACGGAGCCGGATATGATGGAGCTTGAGAAAAAACGGGAGCGCGGAGCGTTTTTAAATCGCCAGGCGGGGCTTTTTGCGGACAGGGCGGACGGGCTCAACCGCACAAAAAGCGTGTTTGAGCGGACGGCGCTCTTTCATGCGGACGGCGATTAAACGCTCTGGTGCGCAGTATAAATACCGGGAGGAAAGGACACGTATGGAGGAAAGGGCAAGGCTGCTTTTGGTGGAGGACGACGAGGACCTCTCGCTCATCACGTCGATGCAGCTCACGCGGCGGGGCTACGAGGTGATCCCCGCGATGAACGGGGAGGAGGCGCTCGCATTTTTGCACGGGGAGCAGGTCGATCTGGTTTTGCTCGACGTGATGCTGCCCGATTATGACGGGCACGAGCTGTGCCAGCGGTTTCGAAGTGAGGCGTGCGGCTATGAGGGCGCCATTATTTTTATGAGCTGCATGGGGGACAGCACGAACATCGTGAACGCGTTTCGGGAGGGCGGCAACGACTACATGGTAAAGCCGGTGGAGATCGAGGCGCTTGTGGAGCGCATCGAGGTGAACCTCGCCGACGGCAGGGCGAGAAGAAAGCAGGGCGGCAGACAGTGGTACCGGCAGTTTATGATCGACAAAAAGACGCACGAGGTGTTTCGCGCGAACGGCGGCAGGCGCGGGGAAAAGCTCGACCTCTCTCCGACCGAGTATAAGCTTTTGACCGTGTTCACGGAGTGCCCGAACGAGGTGCTGCTCTACCGTCAGCTCTACCAGAAGGTATGGGATCAGGACGACCTCGGGGACTACCGCGCGCTGATGGTGCATGTGTCCAATCTGCGCAAAAAGATCGACGCTGCCCGTATGGAGGTCATCCGGGCGGTGCGCGGCGTGGGCTATTTGTTTCGGGATGTGTAGGAGGAGATATGGAAGAAAAAAAGCATTTCTGGAAGCGGAAGCGGGAACGCCGGCAGATATCCGGAGAGGGCCATGTGCAGCGCCAGGACGCGGAAAATTACTCCGAGGAGGACGTCATCTGGCTCAAACGTCTGCTCTCACACAATTTCCGTATGCCGATGGCGGTGATCGCCGGATACGGAGAGCTTTTGCAGGAGGGCGGCTTTGAGACGCGCGAGAGCGAGCTGGCGGTCATCGGCAAGATCTGCAAAAACATCGACTACATGAACACGATGCTCAAGGTGCTCCTCGACGACGGAAACGACGGCGCGCTGGATCGAAAGGAGGAGTTTGATCTGCTGGGCTGCATCCGGGAGGGGACGGAGTATGTGAAATCCATTGCCCGCAGGCAGGGGGTGACGATCACGGTAAACAGCGCCCAGAAGACGGTGCGTCTCTACGGCAGCAAGGTCAAGCTCATGCGGGCTTTTTTTAATATGACTGAAAATTCCCTCAAGTATA
>CAMTZV010000070.1 GCA_947086625.1 uncultured bacterium
TGCGGTGTGCGACGGTATTGCGATGGGACATATCGGCATGAAATATTCGCTCGTGACCCGTGACCTGATCGCGGATTCCACCGAGTGCATGGCGATTGCGCACCAGTTTGACGCGCTTGTGATGGTGCCGAACTGTGACAAAAACGTGCCCGGTCTTCTGATGGCCGCGGCGAGGCTCAACATTCCGACCGTGTTCGTCTCCGGCGGCCCGATGCTCGCGGGACATGTAAAGGGGCAGAAGAGAAGCCTTTCTTCCATGTTTGAGGCGGTCGGCAGCTATGCGGCCGGCACGATGAGCGAGGACGACGTGACCGAATTTGAGAATAAGGTGTGCCCGACGTGCGGCTCGTGCTCCGGCATGTACACGGCAAACTCCATGAACTGCCTGACGGAGGCGCTTGGCATGGGGCTTTCCGGAAACGGCACGATCCCCGCGGTTTACTCCGAGCGCATCAAGCTCGCGAAGCACGCGGGCATGGCGGTGATGGAGCTTGTGCGCAAAAACATCCGCCCGCGCGATATCATGACAAAGGAATCGATCATCAACGCACTGACGGTGGACATGGCGCTTGGCTGCTCGACGAACAGTATGCTGCATCTTCCCGCGATTGCGCATGAGATCGGCTTTGATTTTGATATCTCCTACGCGAACCCGATCAGCGAAAAGACGCCGAACCTGTGTCATCTCGCCCCGGCCGGCCCGACCTACATGGAGGACTTGAACGAGGCGGGCGGCGTGTACGCGGTTATGAAGGAGCTGGCAGACATCGGGCTTTTGAATACGGACTGCATGACGATCACCGGACAGACGATCGGCGAGAACATCAAAAACGCGGTCAATAGAAACCCCGAGGTCATCCGCACGGTCGACAATCCCTACAGCAAAACCGGCGGCCTTGCCGTGTTAAAGGGCAATCTGGCGCCGGACGGCTCCGTGGTCAAGCGCTCCGCGGTTGTGGAGGAGATGCTTGTGCACGAGGGCCCGGCCCGTGTCTTTGACTGTGAGGAGGATGCGATCGCCGCGATCAAGAGCGGAAAGATCGTTTCCGGCGACGTCGTTGTCATCCGCTATGAAGGGCCCAAGGGAGGCCCCGGTATGCGCGAGATGTTAAATCCCACATCCGCGATTGCGGGCATGGGGCTTGGCTCCTCCGTCGCACTCATCACCGACGGGCGCTTCTCCGGCGCGAGCCGCGGCGCTTCCATCGGACACGTCTCGCCCGAGGCGGCGGTCGGCGGCCCGATTGCTCTGGTGGAGGAGGGCGACATCATCAGCATCAATATCCCGGAGATGAAGCTGGATATCCGGGTTTCCGACGAGGAGCTGGCGGCCAGAAAGGCGAAGTGGCAGCCCAGAGAGCCGAAGGTGACGACGGGCTATCTGGCGCGCTACGAGAAGATGGTTACTTCCGGAAACAGAGGGGCAATCCTGGAAATCTAGCCGCCCGCGCGCGGCGTCGGCGGCCGGAAATCCGTTGGTGCAGCCGGGCAGGCGGACGGGTTTGACAGATTACCGGCTAAAAGCTTAAAACGATAAAATGGATACAGGACAGGAGGAATACGATAAGATGCAGCTCACAGGCGCAGAGATCATCATCGAGTGTTTGAAGGAGCAGGGCGTGGATACCGTGTTCGGCTATCCGGGCGGCGCAATTTTGAACGTCTACGATGAACTGTATAAGCATAGAGATGAAATCAGACATATTTTAACGTCCCATGAGCAGGGAGCCAGCCACGCGGCGGACGGCTACGCCAGAAGCACCGGAAAGGTTGGCGTGTGTTTTGCCACGTCCGGCCCCGGCGCCACGAACCTCGTGACGGGCATCGCGACGGCTTACATGGATTCCGTCCCTGTGGTGGCGATTACCTGCAACGTGGGTGTGTCACTGCTTGGCAAGGACAGCTTTCAGGAGATTGACATTACCGGTATCACGACTCCGATTACGAAGCACAACTTTATCGTGAAGGATGTGACAAAGCTGGCGGAGACGATCCGCCGGGCGTTTGCCATCGCAAAAAAGGGGCGTCCCGGTCCGGTGCTGGTGGATGTGCCCAAGGATGTGACCGCGAACAGAACCGATTATGAGCCGGCTGCGGCAAAGCCGTCCCACAGCGTGCACCAGATCGGAGAGGATTTGGAGCGGGAGCGTGCGCAGGAGCTTGAGACGGCGCTTGCGCTGCTGCGGGAGTCAAAAAAGCCGTTTATCTTCGTGGGCGGCGGTGCGGTCATCTCGGGCGCTTCCGGGGAGCTGAGGCGCTTTGTCTCGCTCATGCAGGCGCCGGTATGCGATTCTCTGATGGGGAAGGGCGCGTTTGACGGGACCGACGCGTTTTACACGGGCATGCTCGGCATGCACGGAACGAAGGTGTCCAATTTTGGTGTGAGCGAGTGCGACCTTCTGGTCGTTGTGGGCGCTCGTTTTTCCGACCGGGTCATCGGCAATGCGTCCAGATTTGCGAGCAACGCAAAGATCGTTCAGATTGACATCGATGCGGCGGAAGTGAATAAAAATATACCGGTGACGGCGAGTGTCATCGGCGATGCAAAGGACGTTCTGGCGAAGCTGAACGAGCGGCTGGGACAGCAGGAGCATGACGAGTGGCTTGCGCACATCGTCAGGCTGAAAGAAAAGTACCCGCTGAAATATGCGGATGAGGGGTTAAGTGGGCCGTACATGGTCGAGGAAATTTACCGGCAGACGAAGGGCGACGCGATCATCGTCACGGAGGTCGGGCAGCACCAAATGTGGGCGGCGCAGTATTATAGATATCAGAAGCCGCGCACCCTGCTCACATCCGGGGGACTGGGAACGATGGGCTACGGGCTTGGCGCGGCCATCGGCGCGCAGGTGGCAAACCCCGGCAGACAGGTGATCAACTTTGCCGGCGACGGATGCTTCCGCATGAATATGAACGAGATCGCGACCGCGGTGCGCGAGCATTTACCGCTGGTGGAGGTTGTCGTGAACAATCATGTGCTTGGCATGGTGCGCCAGTGGCAGGATCTGTTTTACGAGAAGCATTACTCGGCGACGGTGCTAAGCGACAGTGTGGACTATGTGAAGCTTGCGGAGGCGATGGGAGCAAAGGGTATGCGCGCGACGACGCGCGAGGAGTTTAACACGGCGTTAGAGGAGGCTCTGGCGGCGGACGGCCCGGTTGTCATCGATGCGGTGATCGACTGTGACGACAAGGTGTGGCCGATGGTTGCGCCGGGTGCGCCGATCTCGGAGGCATTCACGGCAGAGGATTTATGACACGATGCGCACAGCCGCATAAGGAAATGTGCTGCGATGTGGCTGCGGCTGGCGCGATACGCGCGGCAGATTTCAACGACCGTGCGTAATCATAATTTAGGAAAAAGAAAATAGAGGAGGAGCAAGCAATGAGCAGAGTATACAACTTTTCTGCGGGTCCGGCGGTACTGCCGGAGGAGGTATTGAAGGAAGCAGCAGATGAAATGCTGGATTACAGGGGATGCGGCATGTCCGTGATGGAGATGTCCCACCGCTCGAAGGTGTACGATACGATCATCAAGGAGGCGGAGGCGGATCTTCGCGAGCTGATGAACATTCCCGATTATTACAGGGTGCTGTTTTTACAGGGCGGCGCGTCGCAGCAGTTTGCGGCAATCCCGATGAATCTGATGAAAAACAAAAAGGCGGGTTATATTCTGACCGGACAATGGGCGAAAAAGGCGTTTGCAGAGGCAAAGCTCTACGGCGAGGCGATCGAGCTGGCATCCTCCGCGGACGAGACGTTCTCCTACATTCCGGACTGTTCGAATCTGGATATTCCGTCCGATCTGGACTATGTTTACATCTGCGAGAACAACACGATCTACGGCACAAAGTACCACACGCTTCCCGATACGAAGGGCATCGACCTCGTGGCGGACGTGTCCTCATGCTTTTTATCCGAGCCGGTGGATGTGACAAAGTACGGCGTCATCTACGGCGGCGTGCAGAAGAACATCGGGCCTGCGGGCGTGGTGATCGTCATCATCCGCGAGGATTTGATTCGCGACGACGTGCTCCCCGGCACGCCGACGATGCTCAAATACAAGACGCAGGCGGACAACGACAGCCTTTACAACACGCCGCCCTGCTACGGCATCTATATCTGCGGCAAGGTGTTCAAGTGGATTAAAAAGATGGGCGGTCTTTCTGCGATGAAGGAGCACAACGAGAAAAAAGCGAAGATTCTCTACGATTTTCTGGATCAGAGCAAAATGTTCAGGGGAACGGTGCGTAAGGAGGACCGCTCGCTGATGAACGTGCCGTTTGTGACCGGAAACGACGAATTGGATGCAAAGTTTGTGGCTGAGGCGAAGGCGGCGGGCTTTGAAAATCTGAAAGGGCACCGCACCGTTGGCGGCATGCGGGCGTCCATTTACAATGCAATGCCCATCGAGGGAGTCGAGAAGCTGGTCGCGTTTATGAAGAAGTTTGAAGAGGAGAATGCATAACATGTTTAATTATACTTGCTTAAACCCCATCGCGGGCGTGGGACTGGATTTACTGACCGATGATTACAAAAAGGTGGAGGCGCTTTCCGATGCACAGGCCGTGCTCGTGCGCTCCGCGTCGATGCATGAGATGGAGCTGCCCGATACGCTTGTGGCGGTCGCGCGTGCGGGAGCGGGCGTCAACAACATTCCGCTGGAGGAGTGCGCAAAGAAGGGAATCGTTGTGTTCAACACGCCCGGCGCGAACGCGAACGGCGTGAAGGAGCTCGTGTTTGCGGGTATGCTGCTGGCGGCGCGTGACGTGGTAGGCGGCATCAGCTGGTGCGCATCCGAGAAGGAAAACGCGGACATCGCAAAGGCGGCGGAGAAGCAGAAGAAAAATTTTGCGGGCACCGAGCTTTTCGGCAAGAAGCTTGGCGTGATCGGCCTCGGGGCGATCGGCATCAAGGTGGCGAACACGGCGCGGCACTTCGGCATGGAGGTGTACGGCTATGATCCCTATATCTCGGTCAACGCCGCGTGGAACCTCTCAAGGGACGTCAAGCACATCAACGACACGGAGACGATTTACCGCGAGTGCGATTACATCACGATCCATGTCCCGCTGATGGACGCGACAAAAAAGATGATCAGTGCGGAGGCCATCGCGATGATGAAGCCGACGGCGGTCGTTTTGAACTTTGCGCGTGACCAGCTCGTGGACGAGGAGGCGATGGTGGCGGCACTTGCGGAGGGAAGGATACGCAAATATGTGTCCGACTTTGCAAATCCGACGACAGTCGGAAAGCCGGGCTGCATCGTCATCCCGCATCTTGGCGCTTCCACGGAGGAGTCCGAGGATAACTGCGCGGTTATGGCGGTACAGGAAATCCGCGATTACATGGAAAACGGAAACATCAAAAATTCCGTGAACTATCCGGGCTGCGACATGGGCGTATGCCAGACTGCGGGGCGCATTGCGTTTCTGCACAAAAACGCAAAGGGTACGATCGGAACGTTCACCGCGTGTCTGGGCGATGCCGGCATCAATATCGACAACATGTCGAACAAGAGCAAGGGCGATTATGCCTATACGATGATGGACGTGGACGCGGAGGTGCCCGCCGACGTGGTAGAAAAACTGTCGAATTTGCCGGGTGTATTTAAGGCAAGGGTGGTAAAATAATGGCAGAGGTAAGACCTTTTCGGGCATTCCGCCCGGTTGCGGGCAAAGCGGCGGCGATCGCTGCTTTGCCCTATGACGTTTACAGCAGGAAAGAGGCAAAGGAGGCGGTCGCGGGCAACCCGGACTCCTTTTTGAACATTGACCGGGCGGAGACGCAGTTTGACGACTCCGTGGATACATACGCGCCCTGCGTGTATGAAAAGGCGCACGAGCTTTTGTGGAAGCGGATTGGTGCGGGCGATTTCGTGCAGGACTTATCGCCCTGCTACTACATTTATGAGCTGACGATGGACGGACGCGTGCAGACAGGTATCGTGGCCTGCGCCTCCATCGACGACTACGCGTGCGGCGTTATCAAAAAGCATGAGAATACCCGTGCGGACAAGGAGGAGGACCGTATCCGTCATGTGGATGCGTGCAACGCGCAGACCGGCCCGATCTTTCTCGCGTACCGCGGGAATGCCGTGATCCGGGGCATCCTCACAGAGGCGAAGGAGCGGACGCCCGTCTATGATTTTGCGGCGGACGACGGCGTGCGCCACCGGGTTTGGGTGATCGACGGCGCGCCGGAGATCGATGCGCTGCGTGCGGCGTTTGCGGGCATCGGGGAGATCTACATCGCAGACGGGCATCACCGCGCGGCCTCGGCGGTGAAGGTGGGCTTTGGGCGCAGGAAAGAGCACCCCGATTACGACGGGACGGAGGAGTTTAACTATTTCCTGTCGGTATTGTTTGCGGATGAAGAGCTGATGATCATGGACTATAACCGCGTTGTGAAGGACTTGAACGGGCTTTCGGAGGATGAATTTCTGGCGAAGGTACAGGAGATTTTTCAGGTGAGGAGGATCGACCGCGCGGAGCGAAGGCCCGCGAAAAAGGGCGATTTCTCGCTGTATCTGGACGGGCGGTGGTATGCGTGCACGGTGAGGGACGAAAACCGCAGCGAAGATCCCGTGAAGGGGCTGGACGTCTCGCTTTTGCAGGAGCTTCTGCTCGCTCCGGTGCTCGGTATCACCGATCCGAAAAGGGATGCGCGCATCGATTTTGTGGGCGGCATCCGCGGGCTGGATGAGCTGGAGCGGCGCTGCAGCGCTTCCGGGGACGGTGTGTGCGCGTTCGCGATGTATCCGACCGATATCCGGGAGCTGTTCGCGGTGGCGGACGCGGGGCTGCTCATGCCGCCGAAATCGACGTGGTTTGAGCCGAAGCTTCGAAGCGGGCTGTTTATTCATGCGCTGTAGAGGACGTATCTGATGCCCGTCAATCCCAGACAGTCATTCCTGCAAAGACACGCTTTCGCTTGGATAAAAACGCACCGGACGCTAGGCTCGAAAATACCTCGCCAAGCGCCGGCGTGG
>CAMTZV010000071.1 GCA_947086625.1 uncultured bacterium
GATGTTGTAAGATTTCCCGTTTGTGGGACGGAATATAGAGTGTAAGGGCAAAAAGCCACTGGCTTTTCGTCCGGACAACGGCGCCCCGCCGGGCGCTGCGTAAGCTTGCGGAAAATGATTTTTAAGGGGAGCTGTTTTATGAGGGCAGACGAGACAAATTTTGTGAAACTCATCAGGGAGGGAAAGGAAGCGGGCATGGAGTTCGTCATCGACACGTATGGGCCGCTTCTTGCGTCGATCGTGAAAAAGCGGCTGTATGCGGTCCCGGAGCGGGCAGAGGAATGCATCAACGACGTGTTTCTCGGCATCTGGAAAAACATCGACTGCTTTGACGAGCGAAAGGGCAGCTTTGTAAGCTGGGCGGTGGGTGTGGCGCGTTTAGAGGCGATCGATATGCTGCGCAGGATGCGGCGGGAGCATCAGACCGTCCCGCTGGAGAAGCTTGAAATCGCACAGGAGGACGGCGCGTTTGAAGCGCTGGTCAGCCGTGAGCTCTCGGAAGAGACAGAGGAGATACTTGGATGCTTGAGCGAGAAGGACCAGGAGCTGTTCCGGAGGATTTTTGTGGAGGAGCAGGAGCCGGAGGAGGCGGGGAAGGCGCTCGGGATGACGAGGGATCATGTGTATGTACGGCTTTCGCGTGGGAAGAAAAAGCTGCGTGGGAAATTGAAGGAAAGGAAGCGGGCATGAGTATGGACAGGGAAGCCTATCGGCTGGCAAATGAGATACAGACAGAACTTCATGCGGACGGGGATTTTCTGGCAGAATGCCCTGGCGAGGAAGAAATGAAGCGTTATAAGGGCGAAATATTGGGGAAGATCCGAAGGGAGAAAAAAGGCAGAAGGCTCCGACGTGCCCTGACCGCCGCAGCATGTGCGGCGCTGCTGCTTATTGCAGGAGGCATGATGTTTGGCGAGGAGGTTCACGCAGCGCTTTTGCAGATGAAGTGGAGTATGAGCAGCGCGCTTGGGCTCTCGGATGATCTGGCCAAATACAGCGAGGTCGTCCGCACATCGGTGACAGATGAGGGCTATGTGCTCACATTGCAGGAGGTGGTTGTCTCGGAGGATGAGGTAACGGTCAACTGTACGTTTGCGCGGGAGGACGGCGCACAGGTCGGGGGGAACGAGGTTCCATACGGAGAGCTCTACATTGACGGAAAAAAAGCCAATATGAGCAGCGGGGCTCAGGGAGTCGTGATGTTGAATGATGAGTCGACGCTTCTTGGCGTGGTCGAAAACTATTATTTGTATCACGAGGCGCAGTTTGACGCTTCAAAGGAGCATACGTTTCGGCTTGTGTACGGGCAGGCAGGCGCTGAGTACGGCGGGAGCGGAACGTGGGAGTTTGCATTTACGGCAAGCGGCACGGATCTGGCTGCCGATACAAGCCGCATGGCGCTCGGGCAGACGTTTACGCTGCCGGACGGGGTGCGCCTGACGCTCACGGAGCTTGGCTTCAATGCGTTTGACCAGAGGATCTCGTATGAGCTGGCGGGCGAAACGAGCTGGCACCCGGTTGTGGAGGCGGAGGATGCCGCCGGAAATAACGTGCAGTTCAACGTTCGTTCATCGTGGACGACATCTGCGGAGAGAGAATCCGGCTACATGCAAAATAGTAACCGCAGGCTGAGCGACGGGGCGGGAACCGTGACGCTGACGCTGTACGCGGAGCGGGTATGGACGGAAAACGGGAAAGTCATGGAGGAGTATGTGCAGATTGGAGAACCGTTTGAGGTGGAGTGGTGAGGGAGGGCTGCGGCGGGCATCCTGAAAAAGCGAAGCTTCGAATTGCCTCTGTCAATCGAGGGTATCTGTCGTCTCCACTATCGGAAATGACACCCGCATCTCAAAGCCGTCTCCCCACTCGGATGCGGCGGCGAGCGTCAGGTTTAATGCGTGGGCGATGCCTTTTGCGAGATAAAGGCCCATACCGGTTGCGTTTCTGCGGTTTTCGGGCAGGCTTCCGGTAAAGCCCTTCTCAAAAATGTAGGGCATGTCGCAGCTTTTTACGCCGGTTCCGTTGTCGCGGACGCAGAGCACGTCGGCGCTATCCTCGCGGCGGAGCTCAAAATGCAGCGCGGGCGAGCTGCCGCAATATTTGATCGAATTGCTGACAAGCTGGCCGAGCAGAAAGCGCAGGCTCCGCCGGTCGGAGCAGACCATCACGTCGTCGAAGGCGCATTCGACCCGAAACTGCTTTTCCGACAGAAGCGGCGCGTAATCCTCGAGAACCTCCTCAACGCAGGCGCGCAGTGAGAGCTGCTCGAACAGATAGTCCGCCCGCGTGCCTTTTAAGCGCGCGTAGAAAAGCATCTGGTCGACGGACTCCTGCATACGGCTTCGGATGTAGTCGAGCCGGATGCGCACCGCAGGAGGAAGCGCCTCGCCGTGGTTGTCGAGCAAAAGGGTGAGCAGCGAAAGAGGTGTCTTTGTCTCGTGTGCCCAGCTCTCCACGTATTCCTCATAGTCCGAAAGCTGTGTGGCGAGCGCGGCGTAGTCGTCCTGCCTTTCGCGCAGTGCCTTTGCCAGCAGCCGCAACGCCTCCCGCTGGTCGGCGGTCACGGCGTCGAGCAATAGCTGCTCGCGGTAGCGGTCGGGGCTGTCCAGAAAGTCGAGAAACGCCTGCCGCTTCTTTTTCTCGTGGCGCACGAGCACAAAACAGACCGTCAGAAACAGGAAGCATGTGGCGAGAAAAAACGCGCCGGCCAGCGCGGGGAACGCCCGCGCATCGGCGATCCATAAAAGAAGCGCCGCGAAGCCGTCCACGGCGAATAAGAGAAAAAGCCACGGGATGTGGGAGCGAAGAAACGTTGTGCTATGCTTCATTGCCATCCTCCTTTGCGACGAGCCGATAGCCGACGCCGCGCATCGGGACGATCTGCTGTGCCATCCCAAGGCCGGCCATCGTTTTTTTCATGCGCGTCAGATTGACCTGAAGGGCATTTTCGTCAATGTATTCGGTGGTTCCCCAGAGCGCCAGGCAAAGCTCCTCCTTCGGGACGGTTTCGCCGCCGTGCAGCAGGAACACTTCGAGTAGTTTCCCCTGATTTTTCGGGAGAAGGACGGAGCGGCCCTGGATGTAGAGCGTGTAGGTCTGGCGGTCAAGCAGGTAACCCGTGCCCTCGAGCAGGTTTCCACGGCCCTCAAAGCGCTTTAACACGTTTCGGATGCGGGCTAAAAGCCGCTCCCCCCGGCACGGCTTTGTCAGGTATTCGTCCGCTCTGAGCACGAGGACGGGGACAGAGCTCTGGCGCTTGAGCGTGCGGCAGAGCGAGAAGCCGCTCTCGCCCGGCAGGTTCAGATCGAGCAGGATGAGGTCGGGCGCGCACGAGAGGAGCTGTCCGGCCACGTCGTCGAATACGGTGATCTCGTCCACGGCATAGCCGGCCTTTTTCAGCAGATCCGATAGTTCCTCCCGCATAAAGCGTTCATCCTCCACGATTGCGATTCGTTTCATGAAATCCTCCTTACTCTTCCCTTCTTGGCACCATCAGCGACAGGAGATAGCGGTCGCTGGAGCGCTTCACGGCAAGAATATACAGATATTCTATCACACACATCACAAAAATCATAGCAGCAGATATCATCATCATCTCGGAGCGGTTTTCCGCCGCACTGGACGGGAGAAGCCCGGAAAAGAGGGCGCGCACGCCAAAGAGGCTGCTGAAGGCGGCGAGCGCCGACGGGATACCGAAATACCAGTTGATCTGCCGCTTCGCCGAGCCGCGCAGCGTCCGGCTGTCCGCGCCCAGGCGGATCAGCGTGCGGTAGCGGCTGTTTGACTTCTGCTGGCTCATGAGAAACTGCACGCCGATGATGGTGTTTGCAATGATCAGAAAGATGATTGCAAGGTAGATCGTGATGTAGCTTGCGGCGACCATGTAAAAGAGGTGCCGTCCGATATTTTGCAGATAGCTCTCGTAGGTCAGCCCCGTGGCGTTCAGTTTTTTGTTCATTTCCGCGATGGCGCTCATAAGGCTTGTATCCTCTGTGCCGGAAAGTACGCCGTCTAAGTAGACGCTGCCTCTGTCTCCGGTGCGGCGCTCGAACACGTCGTCGGGCACGATCAGCGCAAAGGAGAGCGTGATGGAGCGATCCGTGACAGGGTTTATGGTCTGCACGGTGCCGGTCAGATAGCAGTCGTGTCCGTCGAGCACGGTGCGCGGCCTCGTCTGTAAAATTTCGTTCAGCATTCCGCTTTTGCTGTCGTTTGTCCACTCGCTGTCCATGTAGACGGCGGCTTCGTCCTCCTGCAGCGATAAGAGCGGCTCCCCTGCCGCGCGCAGAAGCGCATTGTAGCTCTCCAGCGAGATCAGATACGGACAGGTCGCGTAGGAGAGGTTGTTCAGCAGCACATCTCTGTTCTCGGAGGACGGGAGCGCCTGCAGGGCGGTCATGACAGGCTCCATCTGGAATACCGTCTCATAATCCCGGTCAGTCTGGATGTGGCCGATCTTCATCTCGAAAAGGTCTGAGAAGGAAGCGTCAAGCCCGTGCTCGTGCAGCGTCTCACGGATGCCCGCGATGCCGGAAGCTCTCTCGTCACCCGGAAACGTGTAGTCGAGGACGTGCGGCTGTGAGCTTCCGTAAAAGCGGGCGATGGCAACACCCGCGCCGAAGCAGCAGAGGGCCGAAAGCATGAGAAGCGAGCAGACGGCGAGCGTGCCGGAGCGCCGGACGACGGTTTCCTGTATCTGGCGGACGTTAAAAGCATGGAGCCTGCGGTCGCTTCTGCCGTGTGCCGCGACAAGGGAGACGGGAAAGCGCAGCCCGTAAAAAAGAGAGAATGTCCCGAGCATCCCAAGCAAAAGGGTAAGCCCCATCACGCCGATGTTCTCCCACGCCCTGCCGCTGATCGCCATCCGGTAAGCGGCGGCAAGGCAGAAAATACCTGCGAGCATCGCGAGGGCGTAGACGGGGGCCGGAAGCTGCTTTTTTGTGCCGTCCGGGCGTTCGACGAGCAATGCGCCGATTTCCTGCCGGCTGATCGCGCTGCTTAAGATTAAAAATGCCGCAAATTTGATGAGAAGGAACCCGGCTGCGGTCAACCCTGCCGCCTGCGGCGAAAAGGACATCGTATGGCCGATGATGCCAAGGCCGACGAGCCGCGCCGTGACAAGGCTGATCAGCTCCGAGAGCAGGAAGGCGGCGGGCAGCCCGATGAGAAGCGCGCCCGCGCTGCCTGCGAGATCTTCGGCCAGTAGCATGGCAAAGAGCCGTCCCCGGCGCATTCCCATCATCAGATAGACGCCGAACTCGTGCCGGCGCCGTTCGAGCTGGAATTTGCTCGCATAATAGATAAGAAAAAACAGGATGAACAGGGCCGCGCCGAACAGCGCGGGGATCAGGCTCAAAAGCTTGTCGACCGCCTGACTCTCCATCGTTGTGAGAAAGAACATGACGTCCTGATTCGGCAGTGATAAAATAATGTAAAAGGCGATAATGGAGATCAGAAGGGAGCCGAAAAACAGGCCGTTTTCCTTCCTGCTGCGCCTGCTGTTGCGGGAAACTAATTTAGAGAACATTTGCGCTGCCACCTCCTAACTGTGCCATGACCTTTAAGATGCGCCCGTAAAACTGCTGGCCGGATTCGTCGGGGTAATCCCGGCGCAGCTCGTGGAAGATCACGCCGTCCTGAATAAACAGGATGCGCCTGCAATAGCTCGCCGCGTTGGTATCGTGCGTTACCATGAGGATGGTCGCGCCCGCGTCGCGGTTTAAGCCCGCGAGCTTTTCCATCAGAAGCTTTGCGTTTCGGGAGTCGAGCGCGCCGGTCGGCTCGTCGGCAAGGATGACGTCGGGGCTTAAGATGAGCGCCCTTGCGGCCGCCACCCGCTGCTTCTGTCCGCCGGACATCTGGGCGGGAAACTTGTCTAAAACCTCGTGGATTTCAAGGTATGCGGCGAGCTGCGAGAGCCGCTTATCCCCCTCGCGCTCACGGACGCCGTGGAGCGAGAGCGGCAGCAGGATGTTTTCACGCGCGGTCAGATTGTCGAGCAGCTCGAAGTTCTGAAACAGGTAGCCGATCTTCTTTCCGCGGTATGCGGCGAGCGCCGCGCCTTTTAGCGTTTGCAGCTTCTGACCGCCTATGGCGATGCTGCCGCTGCTCGGCGCGATGACGGACGCGATGCAATTTAAAAGTGTGGACTTGCCCGAGCCGCTGCTGCCCATGATGCCTAAAAATTCGCCGGGCATGACCTGAAAGGTGATGCCGTCGAGTGCCTTTGTCTGGCTGGCGCTTTTGCCGTAATATTTTTTCAGCGCGTCGATCGCCAGAATCGGTTCCGTTAAAGCTGTATCCGTATGATTCATAATGCTTCCTCCTTCTGTTGTGCCCTTATCATAGCACAGCCGCGGCGTGAAAAACACTTACAGCTCGTGTAAGGCTTTTACAACAGAAAAGTGCCGGTTTATGACAGGGAGCTTTATCCCGCAACGGATCATGTCGAAAGAAAAGGTAAGAAAAATTTTTTCAGGGAGGAAATAGAATGAGAGTAAACGGTGTAAACAGTATGAGCGGGGCGGGCGGAAATATGCGCGCAGGACGCTCCGGTGCAGGAATGACAAACGATCCGGTCGGAAAGCATATTCAGGATCAGATCGCGAACGTGCAAAAGCAGATGCAGGAGCTTTCCACCAACGAGGATCTGACGATCGAGGAAAAGATGAAAAAGCGGCAGGAGCTTCAGCAGGAGATTGCGAGCCTGAACCAGCAGCTAAGGCAGCACGAGATCGAGCAGAGGAAGGAGGAGCAGAGCAAAAGGGCTTCCGCTGAGGACGAGACGGCGGCGGGCGCAGGGAAGGCGTCTGAAAAGAAAGGCTGTGGTCTTTCTCAGGCAAGCATGCATGCGATGATTTCCGCGGATTCTTCCATGAAGCAGGCACAGGCGCAGGGCAGCATTGTGACGACGATGAAGGGGAGAGCCGGCGTGCTG
>CAMTZV010000072.1 GCA_947086625.1 uncultured bacterium
CGGAATCTACGCCGGCAGCATTCGCCATAAGTTGTTTTTTGATATATTCGGCAAAGAGGTCGGCACAACGCCGTCCCGCGACCTGTACAAATTTTTTGACCGCGAGGGAAACACGCTCGTGCTCCGGCCTGATATCACGCCGTCCATCGCGCGCTCCGCGGCAAAATATTATATGGAGGAGACGATGCCGCTGCGCTTTTGCTACAAAGGCAACACGTTTATCAACCATCACAGCCTGCGCGGGCGCTTAAAGGAGTGCACGCAGCTTGGCGCGGAGCTGATGGGAGAGTACACGGCGGACGCGGATGCGGAGCTGCTCTCGATGATCGTTGACTGCCTGCAGGCGGCGGGCTTAAAGGAGTTTCAGATCAGTGTCGGCCACGCGGACATTTTTAACGGGCTTGCGGAGGCTGCAGGGCTCTCGGACGACGAGACGGACGAGCTTCGCGCGCTGCTCTCCAACAAAAATTTCTACGGTGTGGAGGAGTTTGTGAGCGGGCGCAATCTGCCGGAGGCGCTCAAGCGCTGCTTCGGCGTGCTGCGCTGCACGTACACGTCGGGCGAGGAGTTAGAGCAGTTCAAGCGGGACGCGGGAGATTACAAAAGGGTGCTTGGGGCACTCGAGTGGTTACAGGGCTTGCAGGAGCTGCTGCTGCTTTACGGCATCGACGGATATGTGTCGTTCGAGCCGGGCATGGTGAGCGACTACCATTATTATACGGGTATCCTGCTGGCGGGCTACACATTTGGAACCGGGGAGCCGGTCGTAAAGGGCGGTCGCTATGACGGGCTTTTACCGATGTTCGGAAAGGACACGCCGGCCATCGGCTTTGCGATCGTCGTCAATCAGCTGCTCGAGGCGCTGGCAAGACAGGAGATCGACGTGCCGCTCACGCATCACACGCAGCTCATCGTGTATGCAAAGGAGCACCGGGAGGATGCGGTTGTTACCGCCAGAAAGGCGCGTGGCGGCGGTGCACAGGTGGAGCTGATGCGTCATGACGGGACACGGGAGACGAAGGATTACGAAGCGTATGCGACAAAAAACCACATCGCGCGCATTACCTACCTTATATAAATGACAGGAGGAGACATGGCAGACAGGACAAACGGGCGCTACTTAACCTTTGCCCTCGGCAAGGGCAGACTGGCGAGCCAGACGCTGAAATTATTCGAGCAGATCGGGATTACCTGCGAGGAGATGAAGGATAAAGAGACGCGCAGGCTCATCTTTGTAAACGAGGAGAAAAAGCTGCGCTTTTTTCTGGCGAAGGGGCCGGACGTGCCGACTTATGTGGAGTACGGCGCGGCGGATATCGGCGTCGTCGGCGAGGATACGATCCTGGAGGAGGGGCGCAACATCTACGAGGTGCTTGATCTGGGCTTTGGCAGATGCCGGATGTGCGTCTGCGGGCCAAAGAGCGCGCGGGAGCTTTTGCGCCACCATGAACAAATCCGCGTTGCGTCAAAGTATCCCCGCATCGCAAAGCAGTATTTCTATGAAAAAAAGCAGCAGACGGTGGAGATCATCAAGCTGAACGGCTCGATTGAGCTGGCGCCGATCGTCGGGCTTTCCGAGGTCATCGTCGATATTGTGGAGACCGGCTCGACGCTGAGGGAAAACGGCCTTGAAGTGCTCGAGGAGGTCTGCCCGCTCTCGGCGCGTATGGTTGTCAACCAGGTGAGCATGAAGATGGAAAACGAGCGGATTACGCGGCTGATTGCGGATCTTCGAGCAGTGATCGAGCGCGCACAGGCGGATTAGGAGGAATGAAATGCGTATTTTAGAGCTGAACAGGGAGACAAAGGACAATATTCTGGAAAATCTGCTGAAGCGCAGCCCCAGCAGCTACGGCGAGTTTGAGGGGCGCGTGGCGGCGATCATCGACGCGGTGCGCGAAAAAGGAGATGAGGCGCTCTTTGGCTATACGAAGCAGTTCGACGGCGTCGATCTTGACGCGTCAGGCGTGCTTGTGACAAAGGAGGAGATCGCGGAGGCGTATGAAAAGGTGGACAGTAAGCTGCTTACCGTCATCCGCAAGGCGCTTGTCAACATCCGGGATTATCACGAAAAGCAGCGCCAGTACAGCTGGTTTGACTCGAAGGAAAACGGCATTCTTTTAGGACAGAAGGTGACGCCCTTAAAGCGCGTGGGCGTATATGTGCCCGGCGGAAAGGCAGTTTACCCGTCATCCGTTCTGATGAACGTTCTGCCCGCAAAGGTGGCGGGGGTAGAAGAGATTGTCATGACGACGCCGCCGGATAAGGACGGAAAGGTGTTTGCCTCCACACTGGTGGCCGCGACGGAGGCGGGTGTGGACAGGATCTATAAGGCGGGCGGCGCACAGGCAATCGCGGCGCTTGCGTTTGGGACGAAAAGCATCCCGAAGGTCGACAAGATCGTCGGCCCCGGAAACATCTACGTCGCGCTCGCGAAAAAGGCGGTGTTCGGGCATGTGAGTATCGATTCCATTGCGGGGCCGAGTGAAATATTAGTGCTTGCGGACGAGACCGCGAACGCGCGCTTTGTGGCGGCGGATCTGCTCTCGCAGGCGGAGCACGACGAGATGGCGTCCGCAATCCTCGTGACGACGAGCCGCGCGTTGGCCGACGAGGTGTCGAAGGAGGTCGACAAATTTCTCGCCGTCTTAAGCCGCAGGGAGATCATTCAAAAATCGCTCGACAACTACGGCTACATCCTCGTGGCCGGAAGCGAGGATGAGGCGATTGAGACGGCGAACGATATCGCTTCCGAGCATCTGGAGATCGTCATGAAGGATCCGTTTGCGGTCATGACAAAGATCCGCAACGCAGGTGCGATCTTCCTTGGGACGTACAGCAGCGAGCCGCTCGGCGACTATTTTGCCGGGCCGAACCATGTCCTGCCCACGAACGGTACCGCAAAGTTTTTCTCGCCGCTGTCTGTGGACGACTTTATCAAGAAATCAAGCATCATCTCCTATTCCAGAGAGGCGCTGGAACCGGTTTACAGAGATATCGTGCAGTTTGCGGAGTGTGAAAAGCTGACCGCACACGCGAATTCAATACGGGTGCGCTTTGAGGATTAAAGATTGAAACGGGACAGGGGGATTGCTGCAAAAAATTTTACAGGAAGGGTTTGGCAAAAACGCTATGGATAAAAAGATTTTAGTTGCAACGCTCTATCTCAAGGACGGAAGGCCCGTAAAAAGCTGGGAGGATATGACGCCCAGAGGAGAGCTTCGGACGTTTGCAAAAATATACAACGACAGCGGCATCGACAAGATCTTTGTCTTTGACCTCTCGGACGACGACGACGAGCACGAAAAAAATATCGTGGCGATCCGTGAATTGAACCGCATGATCGACATTCCAACATGCGGCGGCGGCAATATCCGCAGGCTCAAGGATATCAAAAACCTGATCTATGCCGGGTGCAAGCAGATCATGCTAAACGCCGCGAAGGGCGGCTGTCTCGAGCTCGCGCGCAAGGCGGCGGACCGCTACGGCAGCGACCGCATTTTAGTGTCCGTGCAAAATGTGGATTTCATTTTCAAGCATCAGTCGGAGATGAACGAGCTGTTTCACGAGGTGCTCGTGATGGAGGATTCCGTGCTGGACGCGGTGGACAACCTCTCGAACACGCCCTATGTCGTGCTCTATGACGGCACGGATTTCGGGGAGATCGCCTCGTTTTTAGAGCGCGAAAACGCCCGCGGCATCTGCGGTCCGTTTTTTGACGATCCTCAGACGGATATCATGATGCTAAAGACCGATCTCGGGGAGGCCGGGCTTTGGATGGACAATTTCAAGCCGCAGATACAGTGGTCCGAGCTGAAAACGAACGCCGACGGGATGGTTCCGTGCATCACGCAGGACTACCGGACGGGGGAGGTGCTGATGCTTGCGTACATGAACGAGGAGGCGTATTACAAGACGCTATCCTCCGGCAGGATGACCTATTTCAGCAGAAGCCGGAATACGCTCTGGACAAAGGGCGAGACGTCCGGGCACTTGCAGTACGTGAAATCTCTGACGGCGGACTGCGATTACGACACAATCCTCGCAAAGGTGTCTCAGGTCGGCGTGGCATGCCACACCGGGAATCCCACCTGCTTTTTTAACGAGATCGTAAAGAAGGACTATGTCGAGAAAAATCCGCTTCGGGTGTTTGAGGACGGCTACCACACGATTTCGGACCGCCGGGCAAATCCGAAAAAGGGCTCCTACATCAACGAGCTGTTCGACAAGGGGCTGGACGAGATTTTGAAAAAGCTCGGCGAGGAGACGACGGAGGTCGTCATCGCCGCAAAAAATCCGGATCAGGACCACATCAAATACGAGGTTACCGACCTGCTCTATTACCTCATGGTGATGATGGTGCAGACCGGCGTGACGTGGGACGACATTACAAAGGAGCTGGCGCAGCGCTAGCGGTGTATCAGACGCTGTCTGTCTGTGCAAAATTTACAAAAAAAGCATTTGATAAAGGCGAAAATATGTGCATTCCGACAGGGGCTGCGCATATTTTTTTGTCTATGTTTGCCACTTGATTTTTGCGTCTGCGCTGTGTATAATAACAGACAATTCGTGACAGAGTCACAGGAATCTTCTTTCTATCTTTTGATCCGGCTGTATCAGCCAATGCTTTCGCTTTGTGTGCGCTATGCCTGCGGGGGATTTTCTGCGCCAGAACATCCGTCCCGGGTTTTTGGTTCGGCGTGAAAGGAGTACGATGAAAAATTTTTTATATAAGAAAAACCGGTGGCTGGCATGGGCGCTTTTGCCGGCACTTATGCTTGGCGCGCCTGCATCTTCGCAGCCTTCGGCGGCCCGTGCGCAGGAGATATCCGCGCAGGAGACGCCCATACAGGAAGGATCCGCACAGGAGACGCCGGGCGAGGGATCGGCTGTGCGGGAGGACGCTGCGGTTTCCCTCGACTATGTTTCAAACGTGAAGGCGGACGTGGAGGGAAGGGTACTGCGCGTTTACGGCGATCCGAATACGGACTATGCGCATCCGATCTCGATATCCGCGAGCTGCACGGTCATTCTCGACAATGTGAAAAACGATGCGGATCTCACTGTCGCAGACGGCGTGGAGCTGCATCTGATCCTGCGCGGAAACAACCGGCTCTCCAATATCCGCGCGACGGGAGGAAGCGGCACGCTCGTTCGCATCACGGGCGAGGGGGACGGCGGTACGCTAAACACCGGTGATATCGCGTGCAGCACGGGCGGTACGACGCAGACCGGGGCAGCTGTCTGCATTGAGAATTGCAGCGTATTCTGCCGGAATTTGGGCTGCGGGGCGAACGGAGCGGATGTCTCTGCATGGGAGGGCAGCGCTACGATCGCACGCGCCGTGCCCGGAAGCAACGCTTCGCCAAAGGTAACCGTTATCCGCTCAAATATTTCCGTGAGCGGTAATATGGCCTGCGGCGGGGACGGGGTACACGCGCAGGGAACATGGGGTGCGACGACCTCCTCCGGCGGCAGCTCCGGCTCCGTGGATATCGCGGGCAGCTACGTGACGGTCGGCGGAAACGTCGCGGTCGGCGGCAAGGGCGGCGGGGGTGAGCTCGGCTCAAGCTATTACGATTGCAGAGCGGGCGATACGCGCAGCTCCTCGCCTGTGACCATCACGGATCACAGCAGCGTGAACGTCGCCGGAAACGTGGCAAGCCAGCCGAATTTGCCGGGCTTTAGCAGTGAGGGCACGCAAAACGGTCTGCACGGCGTCACGGTAACAGTGACGGACTCGAGTCTGTCCGCAAAGGACATCGGAAGCGGCGGCGCGGGGCATACGCGGGTACATCAATCCATTTATACCGGCTCCGGGGCAAGCTATAACGTTTACGGCACGATGGGCGGTAACGGCGGCACGCTCATCGCAGAGCGCGCCGTGATCGAGTGCGAACAGGCCGTGTGCGGCGCGAATGCGGGCGACTATATGAAATACGAGGTCAGCACGCTGGGGACACAGTCCGGCGATGTGGAGTGCGCAAGACATCCCCAGGACGGCAGGGGCGGCAGCATCCGTGCCGTTGACTCGGTTTTCACGGTCAAAAACCGGGCGGCCGCAAAGGGAAGCCGCTGGGACGGCTATCCGAATCCTTCCGTCTACGGGGACAGCTCGTTTATCGGCGGAACGCTAAACGGCAGAGTCTACGGCGGCGTTATCACAACGGACATGACCTCGATCCTGGGCGGCGGGTTTACGGCAGCGGAAATCCGCAATTCCGAGGAAGCCTCCTGCGCAAAATGTACTTTAAAGACCGATGCGGCGATGGCAAACGAAATGGTTCAAATCAGTGCGAATGCGCTTGGCGGAACCGTCATGCTGGACGGTGACGGCAGCATGTGCGCCTATCTTGGCATCGGAAAGGAAGCCGTAAAGATTTCCGGCGCAGGCGTTTACTTCGGCACATTTATGGTCAAGCGGTCCGAGACGCTCAATGTTTTTGAGCTTGAGCCCTACGGAGTCATTGACGTTGATTATGGCGGAGCCGTGATCCGGGCTCATACTTATACGCACACAAATGAAGTGTACGATTACGACGGCGACTTCACCGTGCGCGGCAGCTCGGACGATGCGGCTGTGACCGTTGAGGAGGGTGCAAAGCGTGTGACGCTTAAAGACACGTCGTTCGACACGTTGAACGTGAACGGCACATCGGTTGTGACGCTTGTCCTGACCGGGGAATCCCACATCCGCGCCGTCAATGTGGCGGAGGGAGCGACGCTCATTATCGAGGGAGACGGCAGCCTTTATACAGCGCATCTCGGAAACGAGCACGGTGCGAGCGGCAAGATCGAGATCAACTCCGGCGATATTCATGCGGATGTGCTCGGAGGCGGCGAGGGAAGCAGGGAGATTCTTATAAAAGACGACGCAAAGGTGGAAACGGGTGAGAGCCGCGTGCCGCTTCGGGATGAAAACGGCAATCTTTTGT
>CAMTZV010000073.1 GCA_947086625.1 uncultured bacterium
TACACTGCAATATCGGTATCCGAAAGATTCGCAAAGCGGAAAATACATTCATTTTTGAAACGAAAACAGGCACATATATTTCGCAAAAATGCATCCTCGCCACCGGCGGAAAATCGTATAAAAAGACGGGAAGCGACGGGAGCGGATTTCTATATGTTGAGCGTCTCGGACATCGCGTACAACATTTGGTTCCGGCGCTCGTGCCATTGCAATCCAACCTTGCATTTTTCCGAAAGGTTGCAGGAATTCGTGCAGAAATTTCGACAAAAGTTTACATAGATAATGAAGAAGCAGCCTGTGAATCAGGCGAGCTGCAGCTCACGGATTACGGCGTCTCCGGTATCTGTATCTTTCAGGTGAGCCGTTTTGTGTCGCAGGCGCTTTTGGAGGGGAAGGCCGTTCGGCTTCTTTTGGATTTTCTGCCGGGCTTTTCGGAGGATGAAGCGCTTACCCTTCTGATGACGCGCGCAAAGCGCGTTTTTTCCGGACAAAAGACGATGGCGCAGTCTCTGATCGGGCTGTTTCCGGAAAAGCTCGGCCGCGCGCTTTTGGAGGAGGCCGGCCTGGATCCGCAAGCCCCCTGTGCTTCGCTTACGACGGCACAGGCAGGGCGGCTGCTCGCGGCGATCAGGCAGTTTTGTGTACCGATCGAGGCGGCGCGCTCCTTTGAGCAGGCGCAGGCGACGGCGGGCGGCGTGGACACCGGTGAGGTCGACGCAAATACGATGGAGTCCACGCTTTTGGAGGGGCTTTATTTTGCAGGTGAAATGCTGGATATCGACGGCATGTGCGGCGGATTCAATTTGCAGTGGGCGTGGTCGAGCGGTGCGCTCGCGGGAAGCCGCGCGGCACAGGCGTGGAGAGAGAAAACGGTATGATACGGATACAACAGTTAAAGGTGCCCCTCGCGGCGGACGGCGCTTCGCCGCAGGAGCGATTGGAAAACAAAATTCGAAAGGAGCTGCGGTTGTCCTTTGAGCAGCCCTTTTCCTATGAGATCAGAAAGCGCTCCATCGATGCGCGCAAAAAGCCGGAGCTCTTTTTCGTCTACACGGTGGATGTGGCGGTACAGGGGGAGAGAACGCTCGCAAAAAAGCTGCACAGGCCGCATATTATGCCGGTGCAGGAGATACGCTATCATTTTCCGAAGCACGGCGGGCGGCCGCTTATCAGTCCGCCCGTCATTGTGGGTGCGGGGCCTGCAGGGCTTTTCTGTGCCTGTGAGCTGGCAAGGCACGGCTATCGGCCGCTTGTCATCGAGCGCGGAAAGCGTGTGGAACAGCGCACCGCCGACGTGGCGGCATTCTGGGAGCGCGGCATCTTAGATCCCGATTCCAACGTGCAGTTCGGCGAGGGCGGGGCGGGAACGTTTTCCGACGGAAAGCTCAATACGATGGTGAAGGACCCCAGAGGGCGCGGACGGCATGTGCTCGAGCAGTTTGTCCGGTTCGGCGCGCCGTCCGAGATTTTGTACGACAGCAGGCCGCACATCGGAACGGACATTTTAACGGCGGTCATCCGCAACATGCGTGAGGAGATCAGACGGCTTGGCGGAAGGTTTCTGTTTGAGACAAAGCTGACGGGCCTTCGGATGTCGGGCGGGGCACTTTCGGGTGTGCGCGTGCGTGCGGCGGATGGGACGGAGCAAACGATTGACGCACAGGCGGCGGTTATCGCCGTCGGGCATTCGGCGCGGGACACGTTTGAGGTTTTGCACGGGCTCGGGCTTGTCATGGAGCCAAAGGCGTTTGCGGTGGGCTTTCGCGTGGAGCACCCGCAGGCGATGATCAATGAGAGCCAGTACGGCTGTGAGTGGGAGCGCCTGCGTCTGCCCGCCGCGCCCTATAAGGTCACGGCACAAACGGGAAGCGGGCGCGGCGTGTACTCGTTTTGCATGTGCCCGGGCGGGTTTGTTGTCAACGCCTCCTCGGAGCCGGGACGGCTCGTGGTCAACGGGATGAGCAACTACGGACGCGATGAAAAAAACGCGAATTCCGCGATTATCGTCTCCGTGACACCCGCCGATTTTGGCGGCAGCGGCCCGTTGTCCGGGGTGGCGTTTCAAAGAAGACTTGAGGAGCGGGCATACCGGCTGTGCGGCGGCAAAATCCCCCAGCAGCTGCTGGGAGATTTTAAAGAGCGGCGCGTATCCGATGGCTACGGCGGTTTTTCAAGCTGCGTGAAGGGACAGGCAGCCTTCGGAGCGCTGCATGAGCTTTTCACACCGGAGATGAACGAGAGCTTTTTAGCGGGCATGGCGCGTTTTGGCGAGCGGCTTTTCGGCTTCGACCGGCCGGACGCGATCCTCTCGGGCGTGGAGAGCCGCACGTCCTCGCCGCTTCGCATCGTGCGTGGCGGGGATTTTCAGAGCAATATCCGCGGCGTTTACCCGTGCGGGGAGGGCGCCGGCTACGCGGGCGGCATCACATCCGCCGCGATAGACGGTTTAAAGGTGGCGGAGGCGCTTGCAGAGGTATTCGCGCTGCCGTCGTAGCGGCAGGACGTTTGCGATCATTTACGGTCAAAGGTTTGAGATCAGAGATTTGAGATCAGAAAGAGGAGGAAGATACATTATGGCTGATTATTCACCCATGATGCAGCACTATTTACAGACGAAGGAAGAACATAAGGATTGTATTCTGTTTTACCGGCTCGGCGACTTTTACGAGATGTTTTTTGAGGACGCGTTAAAGGCCTCCGAGGAGCTGGAGCTGACGCTGACCGGAAAGCAGTGCGGCACCGACGAGCGCGCGCCGATGTGCGGCGTGCCGTTCCACGCGGCGGATACATACATCAACCGGCTTGTGGCAAAGGGCTACAAGGTCGCCATCTGCGAGCAGATCGGAGACCCGAAGGCGTCCCGGGGCATTGTGGAGCGAAAGGTCATCCGCATCGTGACGCCCGGCACGAAGACCGACGAATCGCTGGATGAGACGAAAAATAATTATCTGATGTGCGTTTACAGTGACGCGGACGCATTCGGCGTATCCACGGCGGACGTTTCCACCGGGGATTTTTTTGTGACAGAGGTCGAATCGGCAGGCAAGCTGTTGGACGAGATCAACAAATTTTCGCCCTCGGAGATCATCTGCAACGAGGCGCTTTTTATGAGCACACTGGACGTGGAAGCGCTGAAGGACCGGCTGCGCATCACCGTGACGGCGCTCGATTCGTGGTATTTTACCGACGATCAGACAGAGCAGACGCTGCTTTCTCATTTTCACGTCGGCAGCTTACAGGGGCTGGGGCTTACCGACTATCCGTGCGGGACGCCCGCAGCGGGCGCGCTCTTAAAATATCTGTACGAGACGCAGATGAACGGGCTTGAACACATGACGAGCATCCATCCGTACTCGACGGGTGCGTTTATGGTGCTCGACTCCTCCACGCGGCGCAACCTTGAGCTGGTCGAGACGATGCGTGAGAAAAACAAAAAGGGCTCCCTGCTGTGGGTGCTCGACCAGACAAAAACCGCCATGGGCGCGCGTTTGCTTCGCACCTACGTCGAGCAGCCTCTGATCGGAAAGGCGCAGATCGAGGAGCGCTACGATGCCATCGACGAGCTGAACGGAAACGTCATCAGCCGCGAGGAGCTGCGCGAATACCTGCGTCCGATCTACGATATGGAGCGGCTCATCACGCGTATCAGCTACCAGACTGCAAACCCGCGGGACCTGATCGCTTTCCGCAATTCCGTACAGATGCTTCCTGCCATCCGCATGGTGCTCTCGGAGTTTGGGAGCGCGGCGCTCACGCGGCTGTTCGAGGAAATGGACGCGCTCGAGGACATTCATCAGTGGATCGCCGAGGCCATTGTCGAGGAACCGCCGATCTCCGTACACGACGGCGGGATCATACGGGAGGGCTATTTTGAGGAGGTCGATAAGCTGCGGCGCGCAAAGACCGACGGCAAGAAATGGCTCGCCGAGATCGAGGCGAGAGAGCGGGAGAAGACCGGCATCAAAAATCTGCGCATCAAGTACAACAAGGTGTTCGGCTACTACCTCGAGGTCACGAATTCCTACCGCGACCTCGTCCCCGATTACTACACGCGAAAGCAGACGCTCACAAACGCGGAGCGCTACATCACGCCCGAGCTAAAGGAGCTGGAGGAGACAATCCTCGGCGCGGAGGACAAGCTCTTTCAGCTCGAGTACGAGCTGTTTAAAAAGCTGCGCGAGAAGATCACCGCCGAGGTTATGCGCATCCAGAAAACCGCCAAGGCGATCGCGGGGCTTGACGTTTTGCTCTCCCTCGCGTATGTGGCGGAGCAAAACCATTACTGCCGCCCGACGCTCAACGAAAAGGGCGTCATCGATATCCGCGACGGCCGTCATCCGGTCGTGGAGAAGATGATACGGGGCGATTTGTTCATCCCGAACGATACCTGGCTCGACAACAAAACGCACCGCATCTCGATCATCACGGGGCCGAACATGGCGGGCAAATCGACGTACATGCGTCAGAGTGCGCTCATCGTGCTCATGGCGCAGCTTGGCAGCTTTGTCCCGGCAAAGAGCGCCGATATCGGGCTGGTGGACCGGATCTTCACGCGCGTGGGCGCCAGCGACGACCTCGCCAGCGGCCAGAGCACGTTTATGGTCGAGATGAACGAGGTTGCGAACATCCTGCGCAACGCGACAAAGGACAGCCTGCTCATCTTAGACGAGATCGGGCGCGGCACCTCCACCTTCGACGGGCTCTCCATCGCGTGGGCGGTCGTGGAGCACATCAGCAATCCGAAGCTTTTGGGCGCAAAGACGCTCTTTGCGACGCACTACCACGAGCTGACCGAGCTCGAGGGCAAGCTCGACAACGTAAACAACTACTGCATCGCCGTCAAGGAGAAGGGGGACGATATCGTATTCCTGCGCAAGATCGTGCAGGGCGGCGCAGACAGAAGCTACGGTATCCAGGTGGCAAAGCTGGCAGGCGTACCGGATTCGGTCATAAACCGCGCAAAGGAGATCTGCCAGGAGCTGATCGACAACAACATCACCTGCGGGGTGGAGAGCCTTGCGCCGGGCCAGCGCACCCACAGGCGCGTGAAAAAGCCGGACGAGGTAGACCGCAATCAGATTTCGCTCTTTGACACAGCCGGCGACGAGAAGATCCTGTCGGAATTAAAGGAGCTCGACCTCGGAAACTACACGCCGATCGAGGCGCTCAACAAGCTATACGAGCTGCAGGGGCGGCTGAAAAACCGCTGGCAGTGCACATAAGGAGGAGAAGCCATGCCGGACATACAACTACTGGACGAAGCGACAATTGAAAAGATCGCGGCAGGCGAGGTCGTCGAACGCCCCTCCTCGGTGGCAAAGGAGCTGGTGGAGAATGCCATCGATGCGCGCGCAACCTTTATCACGGTAGAAATCAAGGAGGGCGGCACCACGTTTCTGCGCGTTACCGACAACGGCTGCGGCATCGAAAAGGAGCAGGTAAAGCTCGCCTTTTTGCGTCATTCCACGAGCAAGATCCGCAGCATGGAGGATCTGCTTCGCGTGAAATCGCTGGGCTTTCGGGGCGAGGCGCTCAGCTCCATCAGCGCGGTTGCACAGGTGGAGCTGATCACGCGTCCGCGCGGCGCGCTCACCGGTGTTCGCTACGTCATCGAGGGTTCAAAGGAAAAGCTCTTTGAGGAGATCGGCGCGCCCGAGGGCACGACGTTTCTCGTGCGCAACCTCTTTTTTAACACGCCTGTCCGGCGCAGATTTTTGAAGTCGGCGCAGACCGAGGGCGGCTACATCGCTGCGGTCATGGAGCGGCTCGCCCTCTCACACCCGGAGATTTCCTTCCAGCTCATTGTGAACAACCAGCCGAAGCTTCACACGTCGGGCAACTGCAACCGTAAGGACATGATCTTTCACATATACGGGAAGGAGATCGCATCAAACCTGCTTTCGGTCGACGGCGAGCGGGACGGCATCCGTCTGGCCGGCTTTATCGGAAAGCCCGTGATTTCCCGGGGCAACCGAAATTTTGAAAACTACTTTGTCAACGGAAGGTACTTAAAAAGCCAGATCATCGCGGGGGCGCTCGAGGAGGCGTACAAGCCGTATCTCATGAGCCGCCAGTATCCGTTTACGGTGCTCTATATCACGATGGACGAAGAGCTGTTGGACGTGAACGTACACCCGACGAAGATGGAGGCCCGCTTTTCGCAGGGAGAGCAGCTCTACAGAAGCGTGTCCGCCCTCGTGCGCGAAACGCTTGCAGGACGCGATCTGGTCGTGGAGGTGTCTGCAGACGCACCCGTAAAAAAGGATGCCGCCGGAGCCGCTTTTGCACTTCCCGAGCCGTTTGAGAAAAAACGGCTCTCGGACATGAAGGAGCGCGCCGGGGGGACGCGTCTGGCGGAGAGTGCCTATGAGAAGAAATATGCGCCGCGTCCGCTTACACCCGACGCAGACAATATGGCGCAGCGCGGACAGCCCCAGAAGGCGTCCGTACAGGGGCAAAGGTCGCTGCGGCAGGCGCAGCCTGATGCGGCACCCGAACAGCCAGAGCAGGCGCAGTCCGTATCTTATGAGGCGCCGCGCCAGACGACGCTTTCGGAGGTGCTTTCTGAGGAGAACGGCTATCAGGCCGGTTTTATCGAGCAGGCAAAGCGCGGGGATGTGCGCATCATCGGGCAGCTCTTTGACACGTACTGGCTCACACAGGCCGGGGAGCAGCTCTTTGTCATCGACCAGCACGCGGCGCACGAGAAGGTGCTCTACGAGCGGATGATGAAGCGCTTTGCAAACCGCGAGCTGACGAGCCAGCAGCTAAGCCCGCCGATCGTCTTAAGCCTTACCGTGCAGGAGCAGAGCGTCTTAAAGGATCACGCGGAGCTGATTGGCAGGCTCGGCTTTGTCCTCGAGCCCTTCGGCGGCAGAGAGTATGCGATCTTTGCGGCGCCGGACAACCTCTACGGGCTCGACGGGGAGGCT
>CAMTZV010000074.1 GCA_947086625.1 uncultured bacterium
GAGGCGTTTGTGCAGGCGGCGAAAAAATACCATATCCTGTTCGTCAAGGGAAGCGCGTTTGCCTGTCCCGGCTACGTGCGCATCGCCTACTGTGTTTCCTATGAGCGGATTGAAAAGTCGCTGCCCGCGTTTGAAAAGCTGGCGGCGGAGTTTGGGCTGCGCTGACGCGCGGCTGTGGGCTGTACCGGCGCGCCGGTGCATGGATTGTGTGAGACAAAGGAGAATACGATGAAAAACTGGAAAAGAAACGTGCGGCGCGTCATTCCCTACACGCCGGGTGAGCAGCCAAACGAGCCGGATATGATTAAGCTGAACACAAATGAAAACCCGTATCCGCCGTCTCCGGACGTGTTTGCGGCGATGCGGGCGTTTGATGCGGACAGGCTGCGTCTCTACCCCGATCCGACGGCGGGCGTGCTCGTGGATGCGCTCGCGAAGCGCTATGGGCGTAAGTCCTCCGAGGTCTTTGTGGGCGTCGGGAGCGATGACGTGCTGGCGATGTGCTACCTCACGTTTTTTAACTCCGGCAAGCCGATTTTGTTCCCGGACATCACGTATTCCTTTTACGATGTGTGGGCGAATGTGTTTGGCATTCCCTTTGCGAGCCAGCCGCTGGACGAGAATCTTTGCATCCGCAGGCAGGATTATTATAAGGAAAACGGAGGCATCGTTTTTCCGAACCCGAATGCGCCCACCGGCGTGTATCTGCCGCTGGCCGATGTGGAGGATATCGTCAGCCACAATCCCGATGTGATATGCATCGTGGATGAGGCATATATTGACTTCGGGGGGATGAGCGCACTGCCGCTGATCGATAAATATGACAACCTGCTGGTCGTACAGACGTTTTCCAAGTCCCGCTCCATGGCGGGCGCGCGCATCGGCTATGCGTTCGGCAACGAGCGGCTCATCGGCTATCTGAACGACGTGAAATACTCGTTCAACTCCTACACGATGGATCAGTGGACGCTTTCCTGCGGTGCGGCGGCGCTGGGCGACGAGGCGTATTTTCGGGCTACGGTGGAGAAAATCGTCGCCACGAGAGAGCGGGTGAAAAGAGAGCTTGCGGCGCTTGGCTTTACAATGCCGGATTCGCTGGGAAACTTCCTCTTTATCCGTCACAGATCCGTGCCTGCGCGCGAGCTGTTTGAGGCGCTGCGTAAGGCGCACATCTATGTGCGCTATTTCAATAAGCCGCGCATCGACAATATGCTGCGCGTGACGGTCGGGACGGATGAGGAGATGGATCGGTTTCTGACGTTCTTAAAGGAATATTTGAAGAAATCTTTAAAGGAGTAGCTATGCTGAAAAAATACGCATGGATTTTTTTTGTTTCTATGGTGCCGCTCATCGAGCTGCGCGGCGCGATCCCGATCTCGCAGGGGCTTGAGCTTCCGATTATGACAAGCTATGTCGTGTGCATCATCGGAAATATGCTGCCGGTTCCCTTTATCTTCCTGTTTGCGCGCAAGGTGCTCGAGTGGGGCGCCGATAAGCCGCTCATCGGCCCGTTTTTTAGCTGGTGCCTGACAAAGGGCGAGCATGGCGGCAAGCGCCTGCAGGAGAGGGCGGGCAAGGGCCTTTTTCTGGCGTTGCTCTTATTTGTGGGGATTCCGCTGCCCGGAACAGGCGCGTGGACGGGGACGCTGGCGGCGAGCATCCTGGATATGGATTTTAAGTCCAGCGTGCTGGCGGTTATGCTGGGCGTACTGCTCGCCGGGGTCATTATGATGGTCGGAAGTATCGGTGTGTTTGGGGTGCTGTTTTGATGGGCTAAAAAACGGCACAGCCAAATGCCATGCCGTTTTGCGTGAGTGCAGGGCTTACCACTGCACATCCTTGTATTTCCTGCGCAGCCGTCTGGCCTGCCTGTAGGCGCGCAGCCGCTCGATCGCGTTTTCCGGCGCTTTGCCGTAGGCGATGGGATAGAGCACGAGCGCCATGAGCAGCGCCGTCATCACGTCAAAGACGGAGTGCTGCTTGATAAAGACGGTCGCGAGGATGATGCTGCACATCAGGGTGAAGGACGCAAGCTTAATCCCCTTGCGGTCACGGAGGTTTTCGCTGCGCATCAGCGCAATGTGCGCGCCGATGGAGTTGAACACGTGGATGCTGGGGAAGAGGTTTGTGGCGGTGTCCGTCGCCCACAGCCAGCGCACCAGATTGTCAAACACGCCATTCCCGAGTATAACGTTGGAGCGCATGTAATGCCCGTTCGGATAAACGGTGGATACAAGAAGGAAAATGGTCATCCCTGTAAACAGAAAGACGCAGGTGCGCACATATTCCTGCTTGTCGTGCAGATACGTATAGATAAACGCGATCGCCACATAGCCAAACCACAGGAAATACGGAATGCAGAAGACCGATAAAAACGGAATCGCGTCATCCAGCTCCATATGTATAACGTGGAAATGGTTTGTCACGGTATTTTCCAGATAGGCGAACCACGGCAGGTAGAGCAGCCAGTACGCCTGCAGCAGCAGGTAGCGGTACTTGCAGACAAGCTCCCGCAGACGGCCCTGATCGCGTGTGGACAGCTTCGTGTTAAAATGCTTTGTGCCAAATTGTTTTCTGTTAAAATGTTCCATGTCTGATTACCCCTTTATGATTCTCTCACCAAACAGTCTTATCTTAGCACATGCTATTTTTCAAAACAATACGGGTTGCAAAAAATAAACAACAAAAATATCCGTTGAAACGACAGATTATCTGTCAAATGTACCAAGATCCCCTCCCATGGCACGGGTATGTCCGGTTCAATGATTCTAACGAACAGAAAGGCAGCCCGTATTCAGATTTTTAAAGTAAAAATTGTATTGCGCGCCATTTTTTGGTATAGTACAGGTAAGCGGTTTCAAATAAAGCCGGAGGAGGGCTGCAATGGATCAGGGCGGTGAAGCGATGGGACAGCGCGTTTGCAGGCGATGCCTGCTGCGGGATATGGCGGGGCATGAGCAGCTAAAAAGGATCGAGTCGTACCGCGACGCGATCAGACCAAGCGACCGCGCGGGTGAGGCGGAGTACGAACGGCGGCTGGCGCTCTGTCTGGCGTGCGGGCAGCTTTTGGACGGGACGTGCCTGGCGTGCGGCTGCTATGTGGAGCTGCGCGCGGCGGCGCGCGTCTCCCGCTGCCCGAAAAAGAGATGGTGAGAAATCCGGCAAAAAGGAGGATGTATGGCAAAGCTGGTCATAAACAACGGAAGCAAAAAGAGTACGATCGCGCCCGAGATCTACGGGCATTTTTCCGAGCATCTCGGGAGGTGCATCTACGAGGGCATCTATGTCGGGGAGAATTCCGACATTCCAAACGAAAACGGGATGCGCACGGACGTCGTCGAGGCGCTAAAGGAGATGCGGCTGCCCGTGCTGCGCTGGCCGGGCGGCTGCTTTGCAGACGAGTACCACTGGATGGACGGTATCGGGCCCCGGGCGGGCAGAAAGAAAATCATCAACACACACTGGGGCGGCACGGTGGAGGACAACAGCTTCGGGACGCACGAGTATTTCGAGCTGTGCCGTCAGCTCGGCTGTAAGACGTACGTGAACGGCAACCTCGGCAGCGGCACCGTGCGCGAGATGAGCGAGTGGGTCGAGTACATGACGTTTTCGGGCGTCTCGCCGATGGCAGAGCTTCGCAGGGAAAACGGGCATGAGGAGCCTTGGACGGTTGACTACTTTGGCGTGGGAAACGAGAACTGGGGCTGCGGCGGCAACATGCGCCCGTCGTATTATGCAGATGAATACCGCAGATACCAGACGTATGTGCGAAATTATGCGGGGAATGCGCCCATTGCAAAGATCTGCTGCGGGGCAAACTCGGACGACTACGCGTGGACGCGGGGCGTTTTAGAGACGTGCTTTGACCACTGCGAGGCGCACCTGCACGGCTTTATGGACGGGCTTTCGCTTCATTATTATACGCTCCCCGAGACGGAGGACGACTGGAACGTAAAGGGCAGCGCGACCGACTTCACGGACGAGGTGTTCTACCAGACACTAAAGCGCAGCTACCGCATGGAGGAGCTCATCCGGCGTCACGGCGGGATCATGGACGAGTTTGACCCGGGGAAGAGGATCGGGCTGATGATCGACGAGTGGGGCATCTGGGCGGATGTGGAGCCGGGCACGAACCCCGGTTTTCTGTACCAGCAGAACACGATGCGCGACGCGCTCGTGGCGGGCATGAACCTGAATATTTTTAACGCGCACGCGGACCGCGTGAAGCTGGCGTGCATCGCACAGGTCGTAAACGTCCTGCAGGCGGTCATTCTCACGGATGGGGAACAGATGATCAAAACGCCGACGTACCACGTCTTTCACATGTACCGTCACCACCAGGGCGCGGCGCTTCTTGCGGGCGAGCTGATGCATGCCGGAACGGCGGGCGGCGGGAAAAACGAGCTGCCGAAGCTGAGCTGGTCCGCCTCCGAGGACGTATCGGGCGTCATCACCGTGACGTTCACAAACCACTCGCTGGAGGCGGGCGAGGATGTTTTGCTCGCTCTGACGGAGGATCCGGACAGCTATGGCGTTTTGGAAGGCTCGGTAATAGCGGGCGCAAAAAACGCTCACAACACGTTCGAGGAGCCATGGCGCGTGTGTGAGCAGGCGTTTGACGCATATGAGAAGCGCGGGGACGGCATCCATGTCACGCTCCCGCCGTGCAGCGTCGTGTGCGTGCGCCTGAAAAAGGACATCGGGAATTGAAATGTTTTCCGTCTGCGGCTATAATAAGATTAAAATAAATGGAGGGTCATACTTATGCAGGAAAAATGAGTGAGCAAATTTAAGGAGCTGTTCGGGGATGAGGGCGATATCCGGGTCTACTTCGCGCCGGGGCGCGTCAACATGATCGGCGAGCACACCGACTACAACGGCGGGCACGTCTTTCCGTGTGCGCTGACGATCGGCACCTACGGCGTCGTCCGCAAACGGGCGGACGAAAAGCTGCGCTTTTATTCCATGAATTTTGAGCAGCTCGGCATCATCGAGTCGAGCCTTTCCGACTTAAAGCCCGACCCGGCGGCGGACTGGACGAACTACCCGAAGGGCATGATCTGGGCATTTGGCGAGAAGGGCATGAAAATTATGGAGGGCATGGATCTTTTGCTGTTCGGCAACATTCCAAACGGCTCGGGCTTAAGCTCATCCGCGTCGGTGGAGGTGCTGACCGGCTATATCTTAAAGGATCTGTACGGCTGCGACGTGACGAATCAGGACATCGCGCTCATCGGCCAGTTTTCCGAAAACAAGTTCAACGGCGTCAACTGCGGCATCATGGATCAGTTTGCGATCGCGATGGGAAAGAAGGGGCACGCGATCTTCCTCGACACGGCAACGCTGGAGTACAGCTATGCGCCCATCGAGCTGAAGGACGCGAAGATCGTGATCTCCTGCTCGAACAAAAAGCGCGGGCTTGGCGATTCCAAGTATAACGAAAGACGCGCGGAGTGCGAGAAGGCGCTTGAGGAGCTGCAGCAGTTTGTCGGGATCGACAGCCTCGGCGATCTGAACGAGGAGGAGTTCGAGAAGTACAAAAACGCGATCAGGGACGAGGACCGCGTCAAGCGCGCGCGCCATGCGGTTTATGAGAACCAGCGCACGATCCACGCGGTTGAGGCGCTCAAAAACAATGATGTGGAAAAATTCGGCAAGCTGATGAACGAGTCGCACGTTTCCCTGCGGGACGACTACGAGGTTACAGGCATCGAGCTGGACACGCTTGCGGAGGAGGCGTGGAAGGTCGAGGGCGTGATCGGCTCCCGCATGACCGGCGCGGGCTTCGGCGGCTGCTCGGTGAGTATCGTGAAGGACGACGCGGTGGAGCGCTTTATCGCGCAGGTCGGGAAGGCGTACGAGGAAAAGATCGGGTACGCGGCGGACTTTTATGTGGTGGAGATCGGCGACGGCCCGGTGCGTCTGGCGTAGCCGGGGCAGGAAACGAATCAAAACGCAGGCGCTTTGTTCGTTTCCTGTATCTATAAACATCTTATGCGGCGCACACAGGGAGCGACCGCAAAAAAGGCAGGGGGACAAATGGAGATGAATAGCGCAGAGACAAACATTTTGAAACTGGTGGATTATGCACTTGCGACAGGCCTGATCGACCGGCTGGACATTACGTATACGATCAATCGGCTGCTCGAGCTTTTTGAGCTGGACGAGATCGACGACGCGCTTGTGCGGGAGTGGGAACATGCGCCGCGCATGAGCCGGGAGCAGGCGGAGGACTGCCTGGAGCAGGTGCTCGGCGAGCTGTGCGATTATGCATATGCAAAACAGATCACGACCGAAAACAGCGTGGTCTACCGCGACCTGTTTGACACGAAGATCATGGGGCTGCTCATGCCGCGCCCGAGCGAGGTCGTCCGCAATTTTACAAACCTGTACACGGGCACCTCACCCGAGGCGGCGACCGACTATTTTTACAGGCTCAGCCGCGACAGCAATTACATCCGCCGCTACCGCATCAAAAAGGATTTAAAGTGGACGGCGGACACAGAGTACGGCACGCTGGATATCACGGTCAACCTCTCCAAGCCGGAAAAGGATCCGAAGGCGATCGCGGCGGCGAAGCTGGCGAAGCGGAGCGGTTACCCGAAATGCCTGCTGTGCCGTGAGAACGAGGGCTATGCGGGACGCGTCAACCATCCCGCGCGTCAGAACCACCGCGTCATCCCGGTGACGATCAACGGCAGCGGCTGGTGCTTCCAGTATTCGCCCTATGTTTATTACAACGAGCACTGCATCGTGTTCAACACGCAGCACATCCCGATGAAGATCGAGCGCGCGACGTTCGGGAAGCTTTTGGACTTTGTGGAGCAGTTCCCCCACTACTTTGTGGGGAGCAACGCGGATCTTCCGATCGTGGGCGGCTCGATTTTGAGCCACGACCATTTCCAGGGCGGACACT
>CAMTZV010000075.1 GCA_947086625.1 uncultured bacterium
GGGCAAGCTTGAGGCACAGGGTGACACGTATATCAAGACGATCTATGGGATCGGATATCAATGGACGGGAGGCGAGAGAAAATGAGTGGGGGACAGATTTCGGTAAAACGGGTCTTTCTGCTGACCTGCGGCGGCGCGGCGGCTTCGATGCTGGCGGTCTGCGCGGCACTCTTTGCCGTGACGGGGCAGGCCTGGGTGCTGGCCGGAGGTATTCTGCTGACCGGCTGCGCGCTCGGCTGGCTGTCTCTTCTGACGCTGTTTTTCGGCAGACGGCTTTCGGCATTTACGGGGGAGCTGTGCCGGGTGATGGATCAGATGATAAGCGGAAGCGAGGAGCCTGTGCGCGCCGCGGACACGGAGACGCTCTTTGCCCGGATCAGCAGCCGTCTTTTGCGCCTGTATGGCATTATGCAGGAGAGCCGGCGGAGGGTGGATGCGGAGCGCCAGGAGCTGCAGATGCTCGTGTCGGACGTCTCCCATCAGGTGAAAACACCGGTCAGCAACCTGAAAATGGTGACGGACACGCTGCTGGAGCAGCCGGTCACGGAAGAACAGCGGCGGGAGTTTTTGCAGGGCATCCGCAGTCAGACGGACAAGCTGGAATTTCTTTTTCAATCCCTTGTGCGGGCCTCCCGTCTGGAGATCGGGACGATCCGGCTGGAAAAAAGGGAAGGCCCTCTGATCGATACGCTGGCTATGGCGTGCAGCGGCATCGTCTATGCGGCGGAGAAAAAGGGGATTTCCGTGACGGTGGACTGCCCGGACGGCCTGCGCCTTTTCCATGACAGCAAATGGACGGCGGAGGCTTTATTTAACCTGCTGGACAACGCGGTAAAGTATACTCCGGCGGGAGGAGCAATCCGCGTTTTAGTGGGGCAGTGGGAGATGTATGTAAAGCTGGACGTGTCCGATACCGGCAAGGGTATCCCGGAGAGCAATCAGGCTGCCATTTTCCGGCGCTTTTACCGGGAGGAGGAGGTACACGACGAGCAGGGGGTTGGCATCGGCCTGTTTCTGGCCCGCGAGATTGTCACAAAGCAGGGCGGCTACATGAAAGTGACTTCGGAGGCCGGAAAGGGCTCCACGTTTTCCGTGTTTCTTCCGTGGAGATAATTTGGAGATAAATTTTGGAGGTAAATTTTTTGAAATGTCCGCGTTTTGTAACATTTCGCCCGCATTTTTGCATCCGTTTTTTGCCGGCTCGGATATTTCTGTGACATTTGGATCTTATCATATCCTTAGGAGCTGTAAAGAAATAAATCTTCACATTTGACTTGCCTGAATTTCCATCTGCCGCGTTGTCGTCAGTCGCCGTAGCCCACTACGGTTCCTTCCTCCGCCTTGCATCTGAAAATTCATTCTGCGCCAAATGCAAAGTTATTTCTTTACAGTTCCTTATCAACAAAAACGGGAGGAGTATCGGATCATGAATGTATTACAGACGATCGACCTGAAAAAGTATTATGGCAGTGAGCCAAACATCACCCGCGCGCTGGACGGCGTCAACCTGTCGGTGGAGCAGGGGGAATTTGTGGCGGTGGTGGGAACCTCCGGCAGCGGCAAATCCACGCTGCTGAACATGATGGGCGGACTGGATACGCCTACATCCGGAAGTGTCATCGTCCGCGGGGACGAGCTGTCCAAAAAGAGCGACGAGGAGCTGACGATCTTCCGGCGCCGCAACATCGGTTTTGTCTTCCAGAACTACAACCTTGTCCCAATCTTAAATGTGTATGAAAACATCGTCCTGCCCGTGGAGCTGGACGGCGACACGGCGGATGAAAAATTCATGGATGAGATCGTGCGGATGCTGGCTTTGGAGGAAAAGCTGCAAAGCATGCCAAACCATCTCTCCGGGGGACAGCAGCAGCGCGTGGCCATTGCCCGGGCGCTGATCACGAAACCGGCCATCGTCCTGGCCGACGAGCCCACGGGCAATCTGGATTCCAGGACAAGCGCCGATGTGCTGGGGCTTTTAAAGCGCACGAGTATGGAGTTTAACCAGACGATCGTCATGATTACCCACAACAACGAGATCGCCCAGCTGGCCGACCGCATCGTGCGGATCGAGGACGGCAAAATAAGAGGCGGGCAGAAATATTCCAATGCCGGAGGTGAGCGATCATGACATGGCCGTTTGAGAACGACACCGGCAGGGTGGAGAAAAAGCTGGCGCGGCGGAGCATGAGGGCCGACCGTCGAAAGAGCGCGTTTGTCATCCTCACGATTGCGCTGGCCGTCTGCCTCATGGCAACCCTTCGGTTTCTCTACTGTGCGCAGCAGAGTAAGACGCTGGACGATATTCTGGGGCAGTATCAGGCCGGCTGCGGCGGGCTGACCCGGGAGGAGGCAGTCCGGCTTGCGGACGCGGGGCAGTTTGAGAAATGGGGCTATACCGCAGACGCCGGGGAGAGCCGGTATGAGGACGGCGTCCTGAAGATCAGCTTTGTCAGTCATGAGATGATCGATTTGATGGGCTATGGCGAGATCACCGGAGCCTACCCAAAGGCGGCGGATGAGCTGTGCATAGAGCGCTCTTTTTTCGATTATTTCAATCTTCCGGCCGAGGTGGGAGGAACGCTCTCGCTGAACCTTGGCGGCGGTGAAAAAACGTATACCGTCACAGGCATTTTGGAGACGGAGAGCAGCAGCCGGATCTTTACGGTCTGGATCCCGGAGGCAGCCGTGAGCGCTAAGGGGCAAAAGGCGCCCTATGAGCTGCGGTTCTGCTTTGCCGGAAGCCGGGATATGGAGCCGGAGCAGCTTCGCGCGGATATCGAACGGTTTTTCGCGAAGATGGGGATCCCGGAGGAGCAGACCTTCTACAGCTCCAATTACTTTGGAATGGTGGATCTTTATCTGGGAAGCGGGGCGGAGATTTACATCCTGTCGCTGCTGATCGCCGCCATCTGCGCCATTGTGATCTACAACATCTTCTATATCTCCGTGATGGGGAAAATGCGGGAGTACGGGCGCTTAAAGGTGCTTGGGACTACGTCCGGGCAGCTGAAGCGCATCGTGAAGCGGGAGCGGCGCGCCCTGACGCTCGCCGCGCTTCCCCTCGGTCTGCTCCCCGCCGCAGGAATCGCATGGGTCGCCGTGCCCGGCTACTGGCCGTGGCGCGACAATCTCTTGTCTGCGGCGATTGTTTCCCTCCTGACCTATGGAATGGTTGTGATCGCCACGCGAAAGCCGTTGTCCATGGCAGAAAAGGTATCCGCCATGGAGGCCGTGCGGACGACCGCCTACGCGCAGTGTCAGGGGCGCAGCGTTTCCGGGCGGCTTTGCCGCCGGCTGACGCTGCCGCGGCTGGCTCTGATGAACTTTTCCCGCAACCGCAAAAAGGCTTTTATCACGGCGCTTTCCCTGAGCCTGACCGGGGTTCTGCTTCTGTGTGTTTCCGCTTACGCGGGCTCGGTGGACGTGAAGGAAATGGCGCAGTCCCAGTTTGGGGACAGGAGCCAGTATCTGCTGCAGTACGAGGACTACGCGGGCCGGGATTTTTATGAGATGCAGAAGGAAAATCCGCTGGGGCTCTCGCTTCGGGAGGCGCTCGCTGCGATTTCCGGGGTGGACAAAGTCACGGCGTATGACATGGCGTGCGTGGAAATCCCGGCCATTAGTGCGATTCCCGGCAACAGCGCGCAGGAGCCCTTCATTGTCCGGGGAATTTCCGAGGGGCAGATGGCGCAGATGTATACGGGTGAGACGGTTCTGGACGGAACCGCGGATTACCGCAGGCTTTTGGACGGGGAGGGCATTCTGGTCTGCCCGGCAGGAAGTGCGCTGAAAGAGATTTATAAAATCGGCTATCAGGTGGGGGATACCGTCACCGTTTCCTGCTACAACGGACAGACGAAGACGTATACCGTGATGGGGATCGTCGAGGATATCCCGATCTGTAATTCCTCCCATTTCTTTGTCCTGCCCGCGGAGGAGCTTTCCGCCCTCTACCCGGAAATATCGGATTTTACCGGCTGTGTGAATGTTCACACAGAGCAGGATAACGGTGCGTTGCGCCGGGCGGTATTTGCCGCTGTCCCCGACGAGCGGGTGGCGGTCTCGGGTCTGGATGATCTGGCGGCCGAGCTGGAAGGCGGCCTGCGGGGAGAGCTGACGCGGGCCTACAGTATTCTGGCCTTTATCTTTGTGTTTGCCCTCATCAACCTTGTCAACACGCTGGTCACAAATCTGCTCACCCGCCAGCAGGAGTTCGGCGTGTTCCAGTCCGTCGGCATGAGCGGAAGGCAGCTGTCCGGAATGCTCTCCATAGAGTGTCTGTGCTATGTGGGGATCACGCTGCTTGCCACCTTAACGCTTGGAACGGCATGCAGTCTGGCCGTGTGCCGCGTTTTTGACAAGCTCGGCATGTTCGGGAGGCTGACGTATCATTTTCCGGTGCTTGCGGCAGCGCTGTTTGCAGCTGCGCTGCTTTTGGTGCAGGCAGTCTTTTCTGTCTGCGCCGTCCGCTATACGAAGCGGCTCTCCCTTGTGGAGCGCATCCGGGCGGCAGACTGACGCAGCATGCGGGACTGGCAGCGGGGCAAAATTTTGTGCGGCAACGATTTTACGGCAAAAGGAGAAATCAGACATGACCTGGCCTTTTGAAAATGACACGAGCGCGATTACAAAAAAGCTGGCAGAGGAAAGCATGAAAAGCGAGAAGCGTCGGAACCGGATGGCGGTGACTGCCATTGCGCTGGCGGCATTTGTGATCTGCTTTGCGGGCGTCTCGTCCGCTTCGCTGGCGCAGATGCAGCGCAATCAGGTTGCGGATACCTATGAAGCGGTCTGGACGGGGATTGACGAAGCAGATCTGAAAGCCCTGAAGGGCCAGCCGGAATTTGCCCGCGTGGGCGGTTACTATATGCTCGGGCAGGAGCCCGCGGGAGCGGGGTATACGGCGTCCTATGTGTATATGGACGGGGAGATGATGGAAACGGCCCGCGGCCAGATGAAGCTGCTTGCGGGACGGCTTCCTGAAAAGGCAAAAGAAGTGGCCGTAAGCGAATACTTCCTTGCCGCCTATGGGGCAGATGCCGGGATCGGGGAGGCTGTGACGCTGGATACGGAGAGCTTTCACGGCGATTACATCATAAGCGGCATTGTGGCGTGCGAGGGTGAAAAAGAGACGAACGCGTGCGCCTTTATCCTGTCGAAGGAGGCATTGGCCAAACGGGCGGCCTTTCACCCTGCGGGCTACCGCGCATATGTGCATTTCAAAAATGACACGCAAATGGACGAGGCGGCCATGACGGCCTTCTGCCGGACGCTCACGGAAAAGTACGACCTGCCTCCGGCGGGGATGAATCACAGATATTTCGCCAGCTATCAAAGATCGATCGACATTGCGGCTGTCGGCGGCATCGCGCTCCTTGTCCTGATCGGCGGCTATGTGGTGATCCGGAGCATATTTCTCATCTCCGTCGTCGACAAAATACAAAGCTTCGGGCAGCTTCGGACAATTGGCGCAACGCAAAAGCAGATCAAACAGATCGTGAAGCGCGAGGGACGAAGGCTCGGCGGCATCGGCATTGCGATCGGCACGGCGGCCGGCGTGTGCGGCGGCTTTCTCTTGTTCCCGGAGGGCTTTCACGCCCTGTATGATATGGCAGCCGTCATGGCAGCGGCGCTGGCGTGCCGGCTTTTAGTAGCCGTCTCCATCCGCAGGCCGATGAAAATTGCTTCCGGTATTTCCCCGGCAGAGGCAGTCCGGTTTTCGCCGAAGACGGGCGCCCTCCGCAGGCGGAAGAAACGGATCAGGCTAAATCCCGTCTCGATGGGAATCGCAAACTTTCGGCGCGACCGAAAAAAGGCGGCCGCGATTGTGGCGTCGCTGAGCTTCGGCGGCATCTGCCTGCTGGTCGTTGCCTCCGCGCTTTTGACGAGATCGCCAAAGCAGTACGCGCGGCAGTTTTTCCCGGACGGGGATTATGAGATTTATCTGGATTCGGAAAAGTCCGACATTGCGCTGATGGCCGGGGGAAATCCGCTGAATGCCGGGTTGAAAAAAGAAATTCTGTCCGTTGACGGGGTGACCCATGTCGTTGAAAAGCGGGAAGCCTTTGGCGGGAAGGTCGGCGTCCCGGGCGGCGATCCGGTTGCCAGCGCGTGCGATCTTCTGAGCGGGGAAAATGTGCGGGAAGTGGAGCCGGCGTTAGTCCGAGGCAGCATGCCGGCGGATAAAGACGAGATTTTAATTGCCGAAACGGTGTACGAGTACCTCGGGCGCTCCGCGGATACAGAGATCGGTCAAAGGCTGGAGCTAACCGCAGAGCAAAGGTGTGTTCCGGTTACGCTGGCGGGCACGTTTGATACGAAGAAGGTGACAAACGGCCATGGAAATCTGGCAATGGATTCCACACAGGTGTTTCTGCCCGCCGCGCTTGCACGGGAAATGTTCCCTGAAATTGAGAACTTTGATTATTCATGGAATATTGTTAGCGAACCCGGGAAGGCGGAACGTGTGGAGGCGGGGCTGCGGGATGTGATCGCAAATCACAGGGATCTCTCCCTGTGGACATTTTCCGAGCGTCTGGAATATGAGGAAATGCAAAGCAGGATCATGTTCGGCAGTATGGAGGCGCTTTCCTGGCTGGTATTCCTCTTTGGCGTCATCAACCTCACGAACACGACGCTCTCAAACCAGATGTCCAGAAAACGGGAAAACAGTATGCTGCGCTCCATTGGCCTGACCGGGCGGCAGCTTTGCAAAATGATTGTCTGCGAGGGCTTTTGCTATGCGTTTTTTACAGCATTGGCGACCCTGATCGTCGGGCTTCCGATTGCGGTCATGGTCTGCGCACAAATCAGCAAAATCGCGTTTGCGGGAAGGGTTGTTTCGTATCGGTTCCCGTTTGTGGAGATGGGGTTGTTTTTG
>CAMTZV010000076.1 GCA_947086625.1 uncultured bacterium
GTCAACCACCTGCGTCATGCCGTTGATCGCATCCGCAATGCTCGAAACGAGCGCGACAACCTCTCCCGAGCGCTCCGCATAGTCTATCATCTGACTGTTGATATGCGCCGCATCCTCGCTGTACTGCTGCCCGCACAAAACGAAATTCTCATAATCCGGCAGGATCGTGCTCTCCATATAATCCACGATCTCGTTCGAGCCGTCAATCAGCTCATGGACAAGCTCAAGCACCATACTGTTGATCCCCTGGATATTGTTTGCCGTCTCCTTGCTGGAATCCGCAAGCTGGCGGATCTCATCCGCAACGACCGCAAAGCCTCTTCCGGCCTCGCCCGCCCGGGCCGCCTCGATCGACGCGTTCAGCGACAGCAGGTTTGTCTGGCTGGAGATCGCAAGGATCTCCTCCGTCAGCTCGTTGACGCGCTCCACATTCTTGCTGTTTTCCACGGCCTTTCGGATTTTCTCAATGATCGGAACCATCATTTTTCCGGTCTCCGCCTTGTTCTTGCGCGCATACGCCTCAAGCTCGTCGGCGCGCTGCTTCATCGCATCGGAATACTTCAGGATCTCGTCCGTCGTCTCCTGCATCGTATTCATCTCACCCATCGCACCGCTCGCATTCGCGTCCACGTTCGTGACGGTGCTCGCCACTTCCTCCATCGTAGCGGACAGCTCCTGGGCTACCGCGGAGACGTCGCATGCATTGCTGTTGGAATTATCCGCCTTTTCGGTTACATTCTGAACGATCTCCGCCAGGGAATGGGAGTCCAGATTGATCTTACGCATGATCTTTTCAAGCAGATCGAGAAAACGGTTCACATCCATCGCAAGACGTCCAAGCTCGTCGCTTCCTCTCACCTTCAGACGCATCGACAGATCGCCCTCCCCCTGCTCGATCTTCTCGATGATCTCATCCATCTTTCCGATATGCCGGTACAGCCGCTTCACAACGGTACGGTTGATGCTGAACAGTGTGTAAACATAGATGAGGATAAACAGGAAAATACAGCCGATCCCTATGTATAAGAGCACCTAATACGTTCTGTCCTGCTTCCCGAGGATTCCCGTGAGCGTATTGGTATTGATCTCCTGCAGCTTCTCTACCGCCTCGTCAAACTGATTTGACTGCTCGGTGAGCGTCGTGTTCACATACAGGATCGCGCTCTGCATATTGTTTGTGTCCGCCATATTCTTTAACTCGGCGAGGGAATTTCCAAGCAGATTCACCTTCTCCGTCAGGTTTACAAGCGCGGCCTGTCCCTCGTCCGTGATGATCAGCTCCTTCGCGCGGGCGAGGTTTTCCGACATGGTCGAACCGGACGCTGCCACCTCGTTCCAGATGCGCTCCCTCGACGTGCTGTCATCGTTCACGCAGTATGCGAGCGAGAGCTTCATCATGATCTGCGCCTGAAGATTGACCTCGTCCAGGCAGCGCGTCTTTTCCATGCCCTGCTCCTTCAGGATTTCGGCGTTATTATTCATCAGACGGAAGCCGTTCATAGAGCCCCCCAGATAAGAAAACATGATCAGCACCATAAACGTGATCGGAACCAGTATTTTGATGCGAATACTCACGTCGTTCAATTTTTTCATAGACCCATACCTCCAACATACAATTCATCATCCGCTAAAAGCATATTTTGTTTATTATAACACATTTTTCTACATGTGGAACCAGAAATTGTGATAATTATACATACTTCTTGTATTTCTTCGGTCGAGCGGACATTCCCCTGCGGGGAATGCCCCTCCCAGAACCGAATGTACGGCTTTCGCGAACTTCTTGCTGCGGGTCTTTCGCTTCACGCTGGCGCCCGAACTCGATGAGACTGCTCCTGCTCTCTTCCAGGGCCTGTAAGGGTGTGTCGAATCATCTGGTCAACCGAATTTTAATCACGCTCCGCCGCCGCTTCCCACCGCACTTCGTACGTGACGCCCGCCGCGTCTGCGATCTGCTTCACATAGTTTTCGAGCAGAATTTTTGCCCGGTCGCCTGCCTGCAGCAGCAGCGTCTCGTCCTGCTCCACGACGGAACGCATCTCCTTTTGCGCCTCTTCAAAGGCCTGGCTCTGTTCCTCGGCGCCTACCTTTCCGCTGCCAAGCCCTTTCGTCTCCGAGTAAAAGCTGTCCTCTGTGAGGGATGTCTCGTCCACGTCACAGCTTAAGACCTCCGCCTCCGGCATGGCAATCGTGACCACGTTTCCGTCCACCTTCATATCCACCCTGCTCACGTCGATGCCGAGCTTCACAATCCCGGAATACTCGATCCAGAGCTTTTTGCTCGTGTTCCAGAACAGTACCTTCTTTTCGGAATCCAGCTTCGCCGTGTTGTGGTAATAGCACTCCATCGTTGCCAGTTGGCACACCGCGCGCATGTCGCTAATGCTGATTTCCGGCTTTTCCTGCGGTTGCTCTTCCTCCTTCGCACCGCAGCCGCAGAGCAAAAGCAGCAGCGCCGGCAGCACGAAAAGAAATATCCTTTTATTCATAGGTCACGCCTCCTTTATCCACGATCTTCAGGGAATAATCCGCATACTGCTCCAAAAGGGGCTGCGTCAGTCCCCGGATCGTATTGACGGCGTTTTCCATGGCCTGTTCAAAAATCAGCGGATTCGCGCGGCATTCCTCCTCCGCATCCGCCTTGCACGCCGGAAATGCCGTCGCGGACACATCGTCTGTGTTCGCGCGCTTCTTCGCAAATATGTAGTCCAGGCTGCCCGGATCAACGACCGCATCTATCACTTCCATCTCCGGCAGCGTGACGACGATCTTTTTATCCGCCGCATCCGTCTCATCGACGGACACGAAAAGCTCCTCCGTGTCAAAGCCGACGTTCACCTTTGCCTCGTACGCCACATTGTAGAGCAGATCTCCTTCCTCGTCGTTCACCGCCGCCACACCGTTAAATGTCACCTTGTAAACGGACAGCTCGCTGATCTTTAATACCTCCGCAAGCTGAGACGACGTCAGAACCGTCGTCTGCTCCTTCTCTTCCCCTCCAAAAAAGCCGCACCGGATCAGACACGCCGCCGCCGCGACGACCGCTGCCAAAAGCAACAGCCGAACCGGCCGCAAAGCGAATCTTTTCCGTGCTGCAGTTCTTTTCTGCTTTTTCCCTGTCTGGTCTTCCCGCTCCATGTCGGTTTCCTCCTTCATGATTTCTGTTATATATGTGTACATGTCATCCGCGGTATAAGCGCTTTACTCCTTTAACGGCTCACCCGGCTGTCTTTCCGATCTTTGAGAATCGTGGATAATACTAATATTTCGCCTCATATTCCAGTTCGAGTTCTTTCGCCAGATATGCATCGCTCATGCAGTGCATATCGGAAACGCCATCCCGGAGCAGCTGATAGACCTCAGAATGGTAGAAAAAATCCAGTGCAGCATCCAGTGAGATATCCTGCTCTCCGGCAAAGCACTCAATCACACAGCTGTATTTTTTCTGAAGTAAAATCGGGTTTGCGTTCACACCATTTCGCTCCCTTCAAAGCACAGACGCTTCAGCGCTTTTTCTGTGCGAAAACAGATTTGCAGGTTTGGACAGGGAATCATACTTCCACGCCCCTTTCTTTCATCACATCAAGGAGATTTTTGAAAAACTCTCAACGCCATTGAGAGTTTTTATCCCCATCCACTATTTCTGTTAATTCCTCAAGCTTCTTTTGTAAGATTTCCTTGCTTAACTTCGCCATAGTTCCTGTTGCAATATTTAGATTCCTTTATGTTGCGGACGATATGTCTTTTTCGATAAGTACAATCCATTAGCGGTATTAAATCGCCCCACAGATAATCCGGCTCCACACCGTAGCGGTGTTTGACCCTTTGAATAATTGTTGTCTGGTCATCGGTTGCCCTTGGAGGATACAGGATCAGATAATACTTCCTTGAAGTCAGCATCCTCGATTTCAACAACCGTCTCTTCCTTTAAATTTTTCTCTGTAAAGTCCCCTTCAAAAAACCATAGGTAAGCTCTCTTTGCGATCAATTTAGTTTCTACTAAATCTAATCCCCCGCCAATTACAGCTCCTACACCGGGAACCAGCTTCCCCAGATTGACCATTCCTTTTGTTCCGAATTTTGTTATGAACCGAAAACCAACTCTCTGATTAATTTTCGTTAATACCTTTCCGGGAATTTTCCTGATCATCCCGTTTGTAAATTTTATACCAAATTTAATACCTGTCTGCTTGATCAATTCATTAACCGCTACACCTGCAAGACATGCATATACAAATGTCTGCGTCTGATCACACCTGAGGTCAAATCCGGACATATATGCAACACAGGCAATCATACGCATTTGTACATACAATACGCTGCTTAAATTTGCCGGAACTGCAATCGGCAATGTTATGATTCCGCCAAATCCGGTGATAAATCCGGAAGTCGTGCATTTTGTAAGCTGATTACGCAGCATTGCTTTACATGCCTTCTCTTTTGTTGCATATTTCTGCAAATAATCATTCCCCATTTGCTCAACGCCCGAACTTACCTTTGGTATACCATTTAGACATTTATCATAACAGACATCCAAAAGCTTCATGATTTCTTCTTGTGAAAACGATCTTTTTTCGTTCTTCACCATATCCGCACTTTTTCCTCCATTTTTTCTCATAATAGCATATCTACTGCAAATTCTCAATCAGCCGATACGCTTTTTCGATCAATACATCAATTTCCAGCTTTTCTTCATTCAACTTTTCCACGCGTGCCTCTAATGCTGCCTTTAACACATCATCCTCTGGTGCGTCAATAATCATTTGTATTTCCTTAATCGTAAAACCAAGCTGCTGAAACAGTCTGATAAGCTCGATTCGCTCCTTCGATTTCTCGTCGTAGAGCAAATACCCCCGTTCATTCCGATCTATCGCCGAAACCAGCTCTGCTTTCTCATATCCCTGTACTGCGCGCCTCGAAACGCCTGTTAGCTCGCATATTTCCCGTAATGTCAACAACTCTGCGCTTCACCCCTTCTATAATCTATACTCGCTATCATTTAAATTTTCCGGTTTACCAGACTCACGAGTGCTTAGATACTATACGGTGATGATAAAATTTATCACCCGTGAGTATAAAATTGCACGTAACGTGCAGTCAACCCAAACTTACGGAGATTTTACAAATATTTACAAATTTTTCTACCTGTGCAGTTGCAATACAATGGTCTGCCTGCATGCAATTTATTACAATGCAGGCGAGATGTTCGTTTAACAACCGCACAGGTGGAAATTTTTTAATAGCTGATCTTCAACGTCGGCTCTGCGAGCGTGTTATATTTCTGATCCGTAATCTCAAGCGCCAGCTCCGCTTCCGTGATATCCGCAATTTCTGTGATACGGTTTTCCTCAAGCGCAGACTCTGATATTCTAAGATCAAGGATGGCACGTTTACCCGGGGCAAGCTCGAGTCCGATCGTACTGGACGCATCCGTCATAAATCCATTGATGGAAAGCGATCCATAAGATTCATTGATGCAGACCTCTTTTTTGCTCTGGTTCTCTATCAAAAACAACAGATGCACATCTCCTTCAAATATTCCCGAAGCTTCCGTCAGCCCTTTTGATACAATTCGAATTCCCTTCTCGTCATACAACTCCTCTCCGTCCTCATCCGCTTTCGCACCTTCAACAGCCGTTATAGAAATTTCCTGCGGCTTCGTAACCGACTCGTTTTCGTTGTCCTTTAATGTAAACGTACATGAAAATTGTCCGATCTCAGAAATTCCAAACGCTTCCAGACATGCCTCGTCTATTAGATCTGACACAGATATTGCCATAACGCGGCGCGTCCCCGGAATAACTGTATCATGCGAATAATCGTAACCCTGCACGATCAGACCGTTGATCGCAATATCACCGGCACACCCGTTGACGATCCGGTCTGACCCGTTCAAAAGCTCCAGTAAAACAATCTGCTCCCCGTCCGCATTTGTCATCACCGCTTCCGACTCGATCCGCACACCGTCCTCCTCATACAGTTCCTCTTGCGCATAATAGTCCAGCGTTCCCCCGGATGCCATTTCCCACACACCGCTGGTTATCGATTCGTGGTAGGTATCTGTCTCATAATCATAGGTATCCGCCGCAGAAGTTTTAATCTGCACCGGCTCCACATAGGAATCGTCGTAATCCTTGTCGGTAATCTGAAATCCAATCTGAATGTCCGCAATCTCCGTGATGCCGTACAGAAGAAGCGTCTCCGTTCCAAAACTGATCGTCTCATTTGACTTTTTCCCCGCGGCAATATCCACGTTCAGATAGCCGTCGTCTATCATATATCCGTTGATGGAGCAGCAGCTGTATCCGATCGATCCGGTGACAAAAGACAAATCCTCCTCACTGTCGTTTTCGATCATCAGATTCAGTTTTGCGGAATAATCCGTATAGTCCAGATCTGTCGCGGTAATCTTAATGTCATTCTCGTCGTAAAGCACCGTCTCCTCGATGTTTGCATCCTTTTTAAAAAATGCCTCCGGCTCCATTTCCGACTCCTCATCTTCCATATCCTCCGCTTCCGAATCCTCGTCCATTTCTTCCGGCTCGTTCTCCTTCTCCTCTGTCGGCGCATGCGCCTCCCCGGAGGGCTCTTCTTTGCCGCCACATGCCGTAAGCGACATTGCCGTCACTGCCATCGCCAAAAGTACCGCAGTCTTTTTCTGTTTCATCCTTCATTCCTCCCGCATAAAAGCATATTTGCACGTAACGTGCAGTCAACAGTAAATTACATTTACAGTATACGCGCCATTTCCCTTAACCGGATTTGTGGGTGCAGATGCAGATGCGCACAAATCAAGTAGGGAAGATTTTCTCCCTACTCGCCGCGTGGCCCGCATGCTGCTTTAGCAGCAAATT
>CAMTZV010000077.1 GCA_947086625.1 uncultured bacterium
AGACTAAGGATCTTGTGATGGTTACATCGTGTGGGTTCAAGTCCCATCTTCCGCATGAGCTTCCCGCAGAGGCGGGTGAAGGTCTTGAAGAGATAGGAAGTCGTTGTGGCTTCCTATTTTTATATGCGCACGCTCGCGTGAGGAAATTTGCTGCTGGCGCAGCACGCGAGCGGCGCGGCGAGTAGGGAAAATCCCCCTACTCGATTACACACGCTCGCGTGAGGAAATTTGCTGCTGGCGCAGCACGCGGGCGGCGCGGCGAGTAGGGAAAATCCCCTACTCGATTACACACGCTCGCGCGAGGAAGATTGTCGCTTGCGGCGATATGCGGGCGGCGCGGCGTACCTGAGGGATTACATGGCACCTGTGCCCTTGTCAATCGAAGATATGGAAGGAAAGGAAAATCTATGCGCTATCGCACAAATCAGAAAAACGGGGATGAGCTGTCTATTTTAGGTTACGGCTGTCTGCGCTACACGAGAAAGGGAACGGTGATCGATCAGGAGCGGGCAGAGCGTGAGATGGCGCTCGCGGTGGAGCAGGGCGTCAATTACTTTGACACCGCCTACACCTACGGTGGCAGCGAGGCATGTCTCGGAAAGTTTCTGGCAAAGTACGGTTATCGGGACCGGGTGAAGATCGCCACGAAGCTCCCGCACTATTATATAAAGAAGATAGAGGATATGGAGCGCTATTTTGCACAGGAGCTGGAGCGCTTGCAGACGGATTACATCGATTACTATCTGATGCACATGTTAAACGACCCGGCGACGTGGCAGCGCCTGACGGATCTGGGCATACAGGACTGGATCGCCGCAAAAAAGAGGGAGGGCGTCATCCGCAATATCGGCTTTTCCTTCCACGGCGGTACGGCGAAGTTTAAGGAGCTCATCGACGCCTATGACTGGGATTTTTGCCAGATCCAGTACAATTATATGGATGAGTATACGCAGGCGGGCATCGAGGGTCTGAATTATGCACATGCAAAAGGCATTCCGGTCATTATCATGGAGCCACTGCGGGGCGGAAGGCTGGTAAACCAGCTCCCGGAGGCCGCGAAGAAGGAGTTTGCGGGCGCGGATAAAAAGCGCAGCGCCGCGGAGTGGGGGCTTCGCTGGATCTGGAACCATGAGCAGGTGAACGTCGTCCTCTCCGGCATGAACGACGTGGCGCAGGTGGAGGAGAACTGCCGCATCGCTTCCGACGCACAGGCAAACGAGCTGACACCGGAGGAGACAGCGCTTTTTGAGCGGGTGAAGGCGGCGATCAATCAGAGCGTTAAGGTGGGCTGTACCGGATGCGGCTATTGTATGCCGTGCCCGCAGGGCGTGGATATTCCGACCTGCTTTCAGGCGTACAACCGCAGCTATACCGACAGCTGGTTCGGCGGCATGACGGCATATTTTATGTGTACGACGCTGCGGCAGGACAAGACGGTTGCGTCCAAATGCGTGGGCTGCGGCAAATGTGAGCAGCACTGTCCGCAGCAGATTCCGATCCGCGAGCAGCTGAAAAACGTGAAGCGGCGCATGGAAAATCCGGCGTACAGGGTTGCCAGAGCGTTTGCGGATAAGATTTACAAATATTGAGCGGCGGGCCTGACGGCCTGCATCAAAAAACATGCATCTGCACGGCAAACCCGCGGCAGATGTGTGTTTTTGTTATTTTTCATGCCCAGGAGAGGAAAATCGGCAGCGGGCGCTCTGCGCGCGCCGCATGGCTTATAAATTTTTTGCAGATGAAAAAGGAAATTTGTCAAAAGCGCGGAATATAGATAATAGAGAGTAAGAGAGTAACGAAGCCGAAGGCTGAATCGTTACAGTGTATGTGACGGCGGAGGGATTGGGCCGCCACGGAAAATTTAGTTATGCGGCAGGACCGGGCGGGGCGGCTGCGGCGTGCCGCAGAGAAAGGAACATCCGATATGACCATTCGTGAGGAATTAGAGCGGCGTCAGCACACGATGCTGAGTCCCTTCGCCTGTCTGGATGAGAATACGCGCGGCAGACAGCGGGACGAGCCACAGTGCGATATCCGCCCGGTGTACCAGAGGGACCGCGACCGCATTTTGCACAGCAAGGCGTTCCGGCGGCTGAAAAACAAGACGCAGGTGTTTTTGACGCCAAAGGGCGACCATTACCGCACGCGCCTTTCTCATACGCTTGAGGTGTCGCAGAACGCGCGGACGATCGCGAAGGCGCTTCGGTTAAACGAGGATCTGGTGGAGGCGATCGCGCTGGGGCATGATCTGGGACACACACCGTTCGGACATGCGGGCGAGGCTGTTTTGAACGACCTGTGCGCGGGCGGCTTTGCGCACAACGAGCAGAGCGTGCGTGTCGTGCAGAATCTCGAAAAGGACGGCGAGGGGCTGAATCTGACGTGGGAGGTGCGGGACGGCATCCGCAACCATCAGACGAGCCTTATGCCGCACACCTTAGAGGGGCGTATCGTGCGCTTCTCGGATAAAATCGCCTACATCAACCACGACATCGACGATGCGATCCGCGCGCGGATTCTCGCAGAAACGGATATTCCGGCAGAGTACCGTGCAATATTGGGAAATTCCACGAGGCAGCGGCTGGATACGCTCGTACATAATATGATTATCAACAGCATGGACAAAAACGAGATCTGCATGTCCCCGGAGGTGGAGGGGGCGATGCGGGGACTGCGGCAGTTCATGTTTGACAACCTTTACCACAATTCTGTCGCGAAGGCGGAGGAGGAGAAGGCGAAGGAGCTTTTGCGCAAGCTGTTCCATTTTTATATGGAGCATCCGGAAAAGATGCCGGAGCAGTTCACGCGCATGATCGACAGCAGGGAGCCGCAGGATCGGGTTGTGTGCGATTACATCGCCGGTATGACCGATCAGTATGCGATTGCAAAATTCAACGAGTATTTTGTTCCACTGGCATGGCAGGTGAATTAGGATGCCTTTTTATTCGGATGAGATCGTGGAGGAGGTGCGTTCGCGAAACGACATCGTGGATGTGATCTCCCAGTATGTTAAGCTGCACAGGCGGGGCAGCAATTATGTCGGGCTCTGCCCGTTTCACAATGAGAAAACCGGGTCGTTTTCCGTGTCCGCGGGCAAGCAGATGTACTACTGCTTTGGCTGCGGCGCCGGGGGCAATGTGTTTACGTTTCTGATGAATTACGAAAATGAGACATTTCCGGAGGCACTGCAGGAGCTGGCGGACCGCGCGGGCATCACGCTTCCGAAGCGGGAGCCGACGCGTGAGGAGCGGGAGCGCGCGGATCGAAAGAGCAGGCTTTTGGAGATCCAGAAGGAGGCGGCGACCTATTATTATGCGCTGCTGCGCGGGGAGCGCGGCAGACAGGCGCACGAATATTTCAGAAAGCGCGCGCTTTCCGATGAGACGATGCGCCGCTTTGGGCTTGGCTACTCGGACAAGTACAGCGACGACCTTTACCGCTATTTAAAGAGCAGGGGCTACGAGGACGCGCTGTTAAAGGATTCGGGTCTGGTGACGTTTGACGAGAAGCGGGGCGGACATGATAAGTTCTGGAACCGCGCCATGTTCCCGATCATGGACGTGCGCGGCAGGGTGATCGGCTTTGGCGGGCGTGTGATGGGCGAGGGAGAGCCGAAATATTTAAATTCGCCGGAAACGCCGGTGTTTGACAAATCGCGGAATCTCTACGCGTTAAATCTCGCCCGCGCGACAAAGCGTTCGGGGATGCTTTTGTGCGAGGGGTATATGGATGTGATCGCCCTGCATCAGGCGGGCTTTGACAATGCGGTTGCCTCGCTTGGGACTGCGTTTACGGTGGGACATGCCTCCCTCCTGAAGCGCTATACGAAGGAGGTGTATCTGACCTTCGACAGCGACGGCGCGGGCATCAAAGCGGCGCTGCGCGCGATCCCCATCTTAAAGGAGGCGGGCTTAAGTGCAAAGGTCATCCACATGGAGCCGTACAAGGATCCGGACGAGTTTATCAAAGCGCTTGGCGCACAGGAATTTGAGAAGCGCATCGGGGAGGCGGAGAACAGCTTTTTCTTTGAGCTGCGGGTGCTCGAGCAAAACTACGATATGCGCGACCCGGAGAGCAAGACCGCGTTCCACAACGAGGTGGCGAGGCGGCTGCTTTCCTTTGAGGGGGAGCTGGAGCGGGAAAATTACATCACCGCGACGGCGGAGCGCTACCGCATCGGCTACGAGCAGCTAAGAAGGCTTGTGAATACGCTTGGCGCGCGGGGCGCGGGGCAGCGGATGCCGCAGGAGCAGACGCGTCTGAAGTCCGGCATGGAGCATAAAAAGAAGCGGGAGGACGGCAGTGAGAAGGCGCAGAAGCTGCTTTTGACGTGGCTGGCGGACGAGCCGGGGCTCTTTGAGGAGATCAGGGGGGAAATTTCTCCGGACGACTTTGCGGACGGACTTTACCGGAGGGTGGCGCAGATGCTCTACGCACAGCACGAGGCGGGCGCGGGCAATCCGGCGGACATCATCAGCAGCTTTGCGGACGAGGAGCAGCAGCGGCAGGCAGCGGAGCTTTTTCACGCGACGCTTCCGCGGCTGGATTCGCCCCAGGAGCGGGAGAAGGCGCTGCGGGACGTGACCGCCCGCGTAAAACGGGGGAGCCTTGAGGCGAAAAAGGCGCGGATGGATGTGACGAATCTGGATGACCTGCAGCGCTTTATCGACGCGGCGCGCGGGAAGTGAGGGGATTCGTCCAGGCTGTGGCGCATCCGCCAAAGACGACGGAATATCTTCCGTCTCCGCGGCAGTCGCCAAATGTCCATGCAAGCATGGCCGCTTGGCTCGTTGCTCACGAGAAATTCCCCGAAATATAGCCAGCCATGCGAGCATGCCTGCCTGTATTTTCGCGAAATTGCCTTGGCTCTGAACGAATTACATATTTTCCCCAAAAAGGGACAAGATATATATTAACCATGAGAGGATGGAAATAAAATGGAAAACAAAAAGCCTGCAAAAGCAAAAACTGAGGCCATGCGCGAGGAAGCGGCGGCGAACGCTGCGGCGACCGAACAGCTCAACACGAAGTTAAATGAGCTGCTTGAGCTTGCAAAGAAAAAGAAGAATATGCTGGAATATCAGGAGATCAGCGATTATTTCAAGGATATGAGCCTGGGCGCGGAGCAGTTTGAGGAAATTCTGGAGTTTATGGAGGCGCACAATATCGACGTGCTGCGGATCTCCGACGATGACGACGACATCCTGCTGGACGACGATGACGAGGTGGAGGTAGAGCAGATCGACTTATCCGTGCCGGACGGCGTCAGCATTGAGGATCCCGTGCGCATGTATTTAAAGGAGATCGGCAAGGTTCCGCTGCTCTCCGCGGAGGAGGAGATCGAGCTGGCAAAGCGCATGGAGCTGGGCGATATGGACGCGAAGAAGCGCCTTGCGGAGGCAAACTTGCGTCTCGTCGTGAGCATCGCCAAGCGCTATGTCGGACGCGGAATGCTCTTTCTGGATCTGATCCAGGAGGGCAATCTCGGACTGATCAAGGCGGTGGAAAAATTTGATTACCGCAAGGGCTATAAATTTTCAACGTATGCGACGTGGTGGATCCGACAGGCGATCACGCGCGCCATCGCAGATCAGGCGCGCACGATCCGCATCCCGGTGCATATGGTGGAGACGATCAACAAGCTCATCCGCGTGTCCAGACAGCTTTTGCAGGAGCTGGGCCGCGAGCCGACCCCGGAGGAGATCGCGGTGGAGATGAACATGCCGGTGGAGCGCGTGCGTGAGATTTTAAAGATCTCGCAGGAGCCGGTGTCGCTTGAGACGCCAATCGGCGAGGAGGAGGATTCCCATCTGGGAGATTTTATACAGGACGACAACGTGCCGGTGCCCGCGGATGCGGCGGCGTTCACGCTTTTGAAGGAGCAGCTCGGCGAGGTGTTAGGGACGCTCACGGAGCGGGAGAAAAAGGTGCTGACGCTGCGCTTCGGACTGGAGGACGGGCGCGCGCGGACGCTTGAGGAGGTCGGACGGGAGTTCAACGTCACAAGAGAGCGCATCCGCCAGATCGAGGCAAAGGCGCTGCGCAAGCTGCGCCACCCCAGCCGCAGCAGAAAGCTGAAGGATTACCTTGAGTAATCGGAACCGTTTATCCGAACGGCTTTTGCGCATTGCGCATATGGTACAGGCGTGCGACACGCTGGCCGACGTGGGCTGCGACCACGGCTACCTCGCCATCACGCTCGTGAAGGAGGCGCGCGTGCGGCGTGCGATCGCCACGGACATTAACGCAGGGCCGCTGCTTCGGGCACAGGAGCATATCGCGTTTGAAAAGCTGGGGGATTACATAGAGACGCGCCGCTCGGACGGGTTTGCGCGGATCGCGCCGGGGGAGGCCGACGCTGCGGTTATCGCGGGGCTCGGCGGGAACCTGATGATCGATATGTTGAGCCGCGGCCGCGCGGTCGTAAGAGGGCTTGGGCAGCTGGTTCTCGGGCCGCAGTCAGAGCTTTCTGCGGTGCGTGCCTTTCTGCGGGACGAGGATTACCGGGTATGGGACGAGGATCTCGTGCTGGAGGACGGCAAATTTTATCCGCTTCTGTGCGTGAAACCGCAGGAGCCGTCGGATACCGCGGATTTCGCGCGAAAGAGCGGGCTTCCTGTGGGGCTGCTCGACGCTTACGGGCACAGGCTTCTGGCGGCGCGCCATCCAATGCTTCGTTTATTTTTGGAGCGGGAGTATGGCCAGTGCGCGCACATTTATCAGGAGCTTGCGCGCGGCGGGGACGGCTCGGAGCGCATCGCAGCGCGGCGGGAGGCGCTGCGGGCGCAGATGGAGCAAAACCGCGCGGCGGCGGCCTTTCTCGGCGCGGACAAAGGGCGGGCTGATTTG
>CAMTZV010000078.1 GCA_947086625.1 uncultured bacterium
ACATTATAAAAACGGAAAGAGGAAATGTTTTAGGCAGACTGAAGGTGACCGGAAAGGCAGTCGGGGAGACCGAAATCCATGCGTATGCGTATTCAAACCACGATATCCAGGCGACGTGCAGGGTGCGGGTCGTGGAGCCGGTTTACACGAAAAAGCTGCAGCTGAACGTCACGGAAAAGGAGCTGAAAAAGGGCGAATCCATCCAGCTTACCCCGATGTTTTCCCCCACAAATGTTACGTGCAAAGAGCTGGAGTGGACGTCGAGCAACCGGTATGTTGCAAGCGTATCCGAAAACGGAAAGGTGACGGCGGACGGGGACTCCGTGGGCAGGACGGTGATCACGGCGAAGGCTTTAGACGGAAGCGGCCAGACCGCAACGTGTACGATTTCCAGATACGGGCAGTTTGACAGGCCGCAGGCTCCGGTCGTTTTGTCATCCGCCCCGGACAAGGTGGTGCTGAAGAAGGTCAGCGGCTGCGAGTATTCTATGGATAAAGTGAAATGGCAGGACTCCAATGAATTTACGGGTCTCACGCCGGAGCATTCCTATACCTTTTATGCCCGCAAAAAAGCGGACGGGTATTTCAGGGCCAGCGAGGCGAGCGCGGGCACGGTGGTGAAAACGCCTGCCGACAAGAAGAGCGGGCAAAAGGAGCCCGCGAAGGAAACGCCGGAGGAAGCTCCAAAAAAGACATCGGAGGAAACGCCCGCAGGCTTTGATACGCTGAAGGAAAACCGGACGTACACGTATGACCTCGACGGGGACGGCAAAAAAGAGTCTGTCCGGATCAAAGCAGGAAAGGCGCAGGACGACAGGTATTATGAGGCCTGCGTTTATGTGGACGGGAAAAAGAAGCTGACGCTGAAGGAGCAGTGGGGATTTTACAGCATCGAGGTCAGGCTGATCACGATGAGCAAAAAGAAGGTGTTCCTCTACATCCATCCGTCCGGAGACAATGGCGACGGGCAGACGGCAATCTACCAATACAAAAACGGAAAGCTGAAAAAGAGCATCGATCTGGGAAAGCTGGGGCGCTATGCATATGTAAACAAGGTTACGAAAAACAAGATCACGATGGAGTGCGGAGACACCTCGTCAGCGATCGGATGCTTTTATTATGCGTGCGACTTGGTCTACAAAAACGGAAAGCTGGTTCTGAAGACGAAAACCTGTACGGTCAACAGCTACACGACGACCAAAAAGGGCAAGCGGCCCTACATCACGGCAAAGAAGAGGATGCAGCTCTACAAATCCCACAATACAAAGCAGAAGAGCTTTGTATTGAAAAAGGGGCAGAAGGTGAAGGTGCTGAAATTCTATGCCAAAGGGAAGACGGACTGGTTTCTGTTAAAAACCTCGTCCGGGAAGAGCGGCTGGCTCGCGGCAGAGCATACAGGGATGCCACAGTTTGAGGAAGCGTTTGGTGTAGCATAATTTCAGGAAAGAGAGGATAAGAGATGAAGATGAAAAAAACAGAACAAACCAGACAGACAAAACGGGGGAACGCTTCTGCGTGGCTGAAAGGCGCAGTGTGCCTTTTGCTTTGCGCAGCGATGCTGATCCCGGCGCTGCCCGTGAAGGCGGCACCGAAGCTGAAGGGCTATATCCCGTATGGGCACTTTTCCGGGGGAATGCTCGTGGTAAGGGATGATAAGAAGGAAAAGTATGGGTTTCTGGACAAAAAGGGAAATGTTGCCGTAAAGCCGAAATACACCTTTGCGAATGACTTTTCCGGGGGTCTTGCGGCGGTACAAAAGGGGAGTAAATGGGGCTATATCGATAAAAAGGGCAGGGAAGTGGTCAAGCCGCAGTATGATTTCGCCCTGGATTTTTCCGAGGGCCTTGCCGTCGTGCGAAAGGGCCAGAAATATAGCATTATCAATAAAAAGGGCAGGACAGTGATCAGCCTCGGCACGAAGTACGACGAGGTATGGGGCTTTTCCGACGGCCTGTCGGGGGTCAGCAAAAACGGGAAATACGGCTACATCAATAAAAAGGGCAAGGAAGTGATCCGGCTGAAATATGCCTACTGCAACAACTTTTCCGAGGGGCTGGCAATGGTGGAGTTATCCGGCACGCCCTACACGAGGTTTTTCTATATCGACAAAAAGGGGAAGGTGGTCGTAAAAATTCCGAGTGGATATGGCAGCGGGTTCCGTTTTTCCGAAGGGCTTGCACCGGTAATCAAGGATGACAAATACGGCTTCATCAATAAAAAGGGCAAGCTCGTAATCAAGCCGAACTATGCAATTTACCAAAACTTTTCCGAGGGGCTGGCAGCCGTGGGGAAAACTTTCGACCAGCAGGGCTATATCGATAAGAAGGGAAACGTTGTGATAAAGATGAAATATTATAGTGCAAACAGCTTTTCCGAAGGTCTTGCGGCTGTATATACCCAGGATAAGGGATACGGTTATATTGACAAAAAGGGCAAGGAAGTGATCCGGCTGCAATACGCTGACGCCTCGGATTTTTCCGAAGGTCTTGCGGTCGTACAGACCAGGGACGGCGAATGGCGTTTTATCGATAAAACCGGCAAGGTCGTTGTGAAATAGCCGAAATCGGTTCATTTTTTCAGAAAGGATAAGGGATGAAAATGAAAAAAACAAAACAAATCAGACGGACAAATCGGGGGAACGCTTCTGCGTGGCTGAAAGGCGCAGTGTGCCTTTTGCTTTGCGCAGCGATGCTGATCCCGGCGCTGCCCGTGAAGGCGGCACCGAAGCTGAAGGGCTATATCCCGTATGGGCACTTTTCCGGGGGAATGCTCGTGGTAAGGGATGATAAGAAGGAAAAGTATGGGTTTCTGGACAAAAAGGGAAATGTTGCCGTAAAGCCGAAATACACCTTTGCGAATGACTTTTCCGGGGGTCTTGCGGCGGTACAAAAGGGGAGTAAATGGGGCTATATCGATAAAAAGGGCAGGGAAGTGGTCAAGCCGCAGTATGATACGGCGCAAGCCTTTTCCGAAGGTGTTGCCGCCGTGAAAAAGGGCGGGAAATGGAGCATCATCAATCAAAAGGGCAGGACCGTGGCCAACCTTGGCACAAAGTATGAATGGGTGTCAGAATGCTCCGAGGGTATGCTGGCAGTCGGCAAAAACGGGAAGGCCGGTTTTATCAATAAAAAGGGCAGGGAAGTCGTCAGGCCGCAATATGAATACTGCGGGAATTAGATACGCCCTCAGAGGAGACGTCAGGGATCGTTTTTCCGATGGCCTTGCAGCGGTATACAAGGATGACAAATACGGCTTTATCAATAAAAAGGGCAAGGTTGTCATCGAACCGGCATATGCATTTTTTGAGGATTTTTCCGAGGGTCTGGCACTTGTGGGGGAGGATGGCGCCCACTGGGGCAGGTATGCCATCAGGCCGAAGTACGCTTCTGCGGCGGGCTTTTCCGAAGGCCTTGCGGTCGTACAGAAGAAGGACGGTACATGGTATGTGATCGATAAAACCGGTAAAATTGTTGTAAAATAGACGGATGAAGGAGGATGCACGTTTTTCGCATCCTCCTTTGTCATGCCGGAACAAACAGAACGCTTCCTGCAGCACGTGTTTTCTGACAGTATTTATCATTCGTGAGTATTACAGACACTTTGTTGAGTATAATCAACATTAGACTATTATTATTTCTCGTAACTGTTGATACAATTTAACACAGTGAAAGGAAATGGTGATAACAATGCTGGATGTGAAACTGTATCTGGAAGAGGTCGGACAGAGGATTATGGAGCGCCGGAAGAAGCTTGGCCTGACACAGGAGGAGCTGGCGGAAAAAAGCGATCTGACGACCCAGTTTGTCAGCTATGCCGAATCCGGGAAGCGGGCGTCCCGGCCGGAAAACCTCATGCGGATTGCGGCTGTGCTGGGCGTCAGCACGGATTACCTGCTGACCGGCGACATCATCGACAAGGACAAGCTGCTCCTGTCACAAAAGCTGGATAAACTGACTGCTGCCGAGGTTCGGATTGTTGAAAACATTATCGACGAATGCATCGCACTGAATCATCAGGAAGAGTAACGCCTGCACCGGCAGGGATCCGGCGCCGGGAGCCCGGACAATGGATACGACGTTGAGTCTAACACAGGAGGTGGCCCTATGGAAAAAAAGAAACGTTTCTATTACGCAGGCGGAGGATTTTTGCTCGGCGCGCTGCTCGTGTCGCTTGTGTGGCTGTGCGCGGGCGGGCGGACGGAGGCGCGCGTCGGAGCGGGCGCGCAGGAGACGGAGGTGTCCATGGCAGGCGCAGCGCCGGAGGAGGCGTTGCAGGACGGCCTGAATGGATATGCCACGCAGGACGTACCGGTGTCCATGGAGAAGGCGCTACAGAGCGGTTCGGATGAATGTGCAGCGCAGGCGGTTTCGGCGGAAGAGGAATTTGCGCAGATGGTTTGCGGGGACGGCGTTTCGGAGACGTACGCGGCGCCGGGCGTCGGCGAGGAGGATGCCATGCAGCTGCCGCAGGACGGGAGTGCGGATGTACAGGAATACGACGATTCGCTGCTTGCCGCCGCAAAGGACTACGACGCGTGGGATCGGGACGCGGTGTACACGGGCGGCGATATTGTGCGCTACAAGGGGCAGCTCTACCGCGCGAAATGGTGGACGCAGGGCGAGCAGCCGGACAAGAGCGACGTGTGGGAGGGCCTTGGCACGACGGATGCCGGGAAGCAGCCCGAGGGCGTAAAAAACGTGCCGGTCGACGCCACGGTGCCAAAGGACACGGAGCTGACGGACTTCAAGGTCGTCGGCTATTTCCCGAGCTGGAAGCCGGACAAGCTTTCAAGCGTGGATTTTAACGTCGTGACGCACGTCTGCTATGCGTTTGCGATTCCGACCGCGGACGGCGGCCTGCGCGGCCTTGACAATCCGAAAACGGCAAAAGCGCTCATCCGCTCGGCGCATAAAAGCGGGGCGAAGGTGCTGCTGTCGGTGGGCGGCTGGGAATACAACGGCACGCCGCTGGAGGCGGTGTTTATGGAGGCGACCGCGACAAAGGCAAAGCGGAAGCGGCTGGCGAATAAGATTGTCGCGATGTGCGACAAGTACGGCTTTGACGGCGTGGACATGGACTGGGAGCACCCACGCATGGACGGCGGGAGTGCGAAACGGTATGAGGATCTGATGCTGCTTTTATCCAAAAAGCTGCACGCGAAGGACAAGCTTCTGACCGCGGCGGTGTTAAGCGGCGCGACCGCGGACGGCAACATCTACTACGACGCCGCGGCGCACACGAACGCGGTGTTAAACGCCGTGGACTTTATCAACGTCATGGCCTACGACGGGGGCGACGGAGAGCGGCATTCGTCGTACAAATTCGCGGTGAACTGTGCGAAATACTGGAAAAAGACAAGGGGCCTGCCGTCGCACAAGGTCGTACTCGGCGTGCCGTTTTACGCGCGGCCGAGCTGGGCGGATTACGGGACGATCCTGGCGGCCGTGCCCGGCGCAGACAAGAAGGATCATGTGACGTATAACGGTATGGAGGCGTACTATAACGGGGTGAGTACGATCACGAAAAAAGCCCGCTACGCGAAAAAGAACCTCGGCGGCATCATGATCTGGGAGCTGACGCAGGATACGGCAAACAAGAAAAAGAGCCTCCTGCAGGCGATCGGGAAGGTCGCAAAGAAAAACTGAATATCTTTTTTATAGAATCTTTATGAAATCTTTAAAAACTCCTGTTATCCTTTTCTCATCAGACGGGGCGCGCACCGTCTGAAAAACGAGAAGGAGGAAAAATATGGAACTGATCTTAGAGACGACAAACCTGTGTAAAAGCTTCCGGGGACAGCCGGCGGTGACAAACGTGTCGCTTCGCATCGAAAAGCGTTCGGTGTACGGGCTGCTGGGGGAAAACGGTGCGGGCAAGTCGACCATTTTGAAGATGCTGACAGGCATGCTGCGCCCGACGTCCGGATCCATCACATTTGACGGGCATCCGTGGAGCCGGAGCGATCTGGCGGACATGGGCGCGCTCATCGAGACGCCGCCGCTGTATGCGAATCTGAGTGCGGAGGAAAATTTGAAGGTGCGCGCGACGATGCTCGGACTGCCGCAGGCGCGTATTGCGGAGGTTTTGGAAATAGTCGGCTTAAAAAATACGGGAAGAAAGCGCGCAGGGCAGTTTTCGCTCGGCATGAAGCAGCGGCTCGGCATCGCGCTGGCGCTTTTAAACCGCCCGAAGCTTCTGATTTTGGATGAGCCGACCAACGGCCTTGATCCGGTCGGGATGAAAGAGCTTCGGGCACTGATCCGCTCGTTCCCGGAGCAGGGCATGACGGTGATTTTATCGAGCCATATTTTGCGCGAGGTGGAGCAGGTCGCAGACCGGATCGGCATTTTATCGGGCGGGGTGCTCGGCTACAGCGGAAAAATCGATCCGGCGGATGATCTCGAACGGCTCTTTCTGGATGTTGTTGGCGCAGACAGGGAGGAGGGGATCGCATGTCGGGCATGTTGAGGGCAGAAGCCTTAAAGCGCAGGCATACGTTTGCCGGCCTGCTTCCCTTCGCGGCTCCGGTGCTCACGCTTTTCCTTGTGCTGCCGTGGGCGGGCGGCGCGGCGCAGACGTTTTTTGCCGGGGCGTGGAACTGGTGGTACACGCTGCTGCTTCCGGGGACGCTGGCGGTCGCGTGTGATCTCGGACTGAAAAAGGACAAAAAGACCGCCTATTATCATATGCTGTCTCTGCCCGTGCCGGTGGAGCGATGTGTGTGCGGGAAGCTCTTCTATGAGGCCGCGTGTCTTTTGCTTGCAGACATGCTTCTCTTTGCGGGGAGCTGTGCGGGCCTTGCGCTCTGCGGCGCGCCTGTATGTGCGAGGGGGTTCTTTCTTGCGGCGT
>CAMTZV010000079.1 GCA_947086625.1 uncultured bacterium
CAGCATCAGCGCTTCCTATGTAAAGGGCCTTATCGATGTGATCGGCGAGCGTGATTTTTCCGTAAATGTGATTTCCAAATCCGGTACGACGACAGAGCCCGCGATCGCTTTTCGTATTTTCAAGAAAATGCTGGAGAAAAAATACGGCAAGGAGGAGGCAGCGAAGCGTATCTATGCGACAACGGACAAGGCGCGGGGTGCGCTTAAGAGCCTCTCCGACGAGGAGGGCTACGAGACGTTTGTCGTACCGGATGACGTCGGGGGCCGCTTCTCTGTTCTGACGGCTGTCGGCCTGCTTCCGATCGCAGCCAGCGGGGCGGATCTGGACAAGCTGATGGAGGGCGCTGCCGAGGGTCGAAGACTTGCACTGACGCAGGACTTTGCGGACAATGACGCAATGCGCTATGCGGCGATCCGAAACATTTTGCTGCGCAAGGGCAAGGCGGTCGAGGTTCTGGCAAACTATGAGCCGAGTCTGCACTATGTTTCCGAGTGGTGGAAGCAGCTCTACGGCGAGAGCGAGGGCAAGGATCAGAAGGGTATTTTCCCTGCATCCGTGGATCTGACGACTGACCTGCACTCCATGGGGCAGTTTATTCAGGACGGAAGCCGCATCATGTTTGAGACGGTTTTGAATGTTGAGAAGTCGAGGGAGTGCGTGCTCATCGAGGAGGAAGCGGTAGATCTCGACGGCCTGAATTATCTGGCGGGAAAGGATATGGATTTTGTCAATAAGAGCGCAATGAACGGAACGATCCTGGCGCACACGGACGGAAACGTGCCGAATCTGATGGTAAAGATTCCCGAGCAGGACGAGTATTATCTGGGCGAGCTGTTTTATTTCTTTGAGTTTGCGTGCGGCATCAGCGGTTACCTGTTAGGCGTGAACCCGTTCAATCAGCCCGGTGTGGAGAGTTACAAGAAAAACATGTTTGCGCTGCTCGGAAAACCCGGCTACGAGGACGCACGGGAGGCACTTTTGAAGCGGCTGTAATAATTTTGTAATAATTGTTTGACAAACATAAGAACCTCTGCTATAATCAAATGCGTAACAAATTTGTAACAATCTTAATAAATTTTAAATAATACGAATGAAAAAGTTACAAATTGTGTAAAATAATAGAAAAGAACCTTAAAAGTTCTTTTCAAAAATAAAAAACGCATGTTATAGCGGAGGTTATTTTTATGAGTTGGAATAGAAAATTTACACAGGGAATTGTACTTTCAGTTTGTACGTTTACATTGGTCTGCGGCGCTTTTTTGTTTGGCGGCGTAGAACCGGAGAAGCCGGAGCAGACAGTTGTGGCCGGGACACATGCAAAGGCGGGAATCATCGCATCCCTGGAGGAGACACAAAACAGCGTGCTGGATATGGCGCAGGTAGCAAATGCTTCTATTGAAAAGGCTGAGATCGATATGGTCACTGTCGCACCGAGAAGTGAGGCGGAGACGACGGATGAGCAGACCGAGGAGCCGGAGGCAGAGACGGGTGTCGCTGCGGATACGGCAGAGGGCACAGAGACAGATGCGCAGAATGCGGAAGGCGCGCAGGAAGATACACAGGAGGGCGGGCAGGCAGCCGGGACCCAGGAGGAGAAAGAGAGCTCCAAAATCGAAGAGGAATGGCAGGATAAGGTTATGGCGGATGTGGAGGATTCGTTAAGCATTCGCGCAAAGGGCAAGAAGGACGCTGAGATCGTCGGCAAGCTTTATCCTACATCCGTGGCGACGGTCGTAAAAGAGGGCGAGACCTGGACGAAGATCGAGTCCGGCTCCGTAAAAGGATATGTAAAGAACAAGTACCTCGTATTTGGCGAAGAAGCATATGAGAATGCAAAGAAGGTATGTAAGAAATACGCGTATGTAAAGACCGACGGCCTTCGGGTCAGAAGCAAGGCGGATGAGGACGCTAAGGTGCTCACGGTTGCTGACAAGGGCGATAAGCTCTTATTCAACAGCAAGGCAAAAAAGGTCGACGGCTGGGTAGCAGTCAGAGTAAAGGAAAAGAAGGGCTATGTGTCGGAAGAGTTTGTCAAGGTGAAGCTCGGAACGACCAAGGCGGTTTCCATCGAGGAAATCGAGGCGCAGAAAGCAAAGGAGGCAAAGGCAGCGAGCGGTTCCTCCGGCAGCCAGAATGCGGCAACGAGCGCATCGGCGGACGACATGACGCTTCTCGCGGCGATTATCCAGTGTGAGGCGGGCAGCGAGTGCTATGAGGGCAAGGTCGCAGTCGGCGCAGTCGTATTAAACCGTGTGCGCAGCAGCAGATGGCCGAATTCCATCTCCGGCGTAATCTATCAGAGCGGGCAGTTCAGCCCCGTCAGAAACGGCTCCCTTGCAAGGGTTCTGGCGAGCGGTAACATCTCAAGCTCCTGTCGTCGGGCGGCGGCAGACGCGCTTGCGGGCGCAGATCCCACCGGCGGAAAAATGTTTTTCCACCGTGTAAACGGCAGAAGCGGGCTTGTGATCGGCAATCATGTATTTTATTAATGAATAACAGAAAAACAGCCCATGTGGTTGTTTTTCTTTTTTTTCTCTGATATAATAAAAACACTTGGCGAGGTTTTTTCGAGCTTCGTGTGGTATTATATATGTAGATATATTTATAGATGTTAGGAGGACATGACATGAAATTTGTACCGATGATAGCAATTATTATTTTACTTTTTGTCATCTTAATAATTGTAGTTTCCTGTATCAAGATTGTGCCGCAGGCACACGCAGTCGTAGTGGAGCGTCTGGGCGGGTATCTGGATACATGGAGCGTAGGACTTCACTTCAAGACGCCGTTTATCGACCGCGTTGCAAAACGTGTGAATTTAAAGGAGCAGGTTGTAGATTTCCCGCCTCAGCCCGTGATCACAAAGGATAACGTAACGATGCAGATTGATACGGTTGTCTATTTCCAGATCACAGACCCGAAGCTGTTTGCATACGGCGTGGAGAATCCGATCATGGCGATCGAAAATCTGACTGCCACCACACTTCGTAACATTATCGGCGATCTGGAGCTGGACGAGACACTCACCTCGCGTGAGACGATCAACACAAAGATGCGCGCGTCCCTTGATGTGGCGACCGATCCGTGGGGCATCAAGGTCAATCGTGTGGAGCTGAAAAACATTATTCCGCCGCAGGCGATTCAGGATGCGATGGAAAAGCAGATGAAGGCGGAGCGCGAGCGCCGCGAGGCAATCTTAAAGGCAGAGGGCGAAAAGAAATCGACGATCCTTGTAGCCGAGGGTAAAAAGGAGTCCGCGATTCTGGATGCGGAGGCGGAGAAGCAGGCGGCGATCCTTCGTGCGGAGGCGCGCAAGGAGGCGACGATCCGCGAGGCGGAAGGCCAGGCGGAGGCGATCTTAAAGATTCAGCAGGCAAATGCGGACGGTCTTCGTTTCTTAAAGGAGGCTCAGCCTGACGCAGGTGTACTGCAGCTGAAGAGTCTGGAGGCGTTTGCCAAGGCGGCGGACGGCAAGGCAACCAAGATCATCATTCCCTCGGAGATTCAGGGCGTGGCAGGTCTGGCAAAATCGGTTGTGGAGATCGCGTCCGAAAAATAGCAGGAACCGCGGCATGACATGCAAAATGAGAAAAAACGGAGCGCGGGCTGTCTGAGTGGCAGCCCGTTTTCACTGCGTATGGGCGCCCGGAGGAAAATGTCAGCAGATGCTGGCGGGTGTCCGGCGCGCGGGCAAGGAGAGAAATTTTCTCTCCCCGATTGTTTAAGAGGAGGAAAACCATGAATTTACAGGGAAGAGATTTTTTGAAGCTGCTGGATTATACGCCGGAGGAGATCGTCTATCTGATCGATCTTGCGGCAGAGCTGAAGGAAAAGAAGAAAAAGGGGATATGCCACGACGAGCTTCGGGGCAAAAATATTGCGCTGATCTTTGAAAAGACGAGCACGCGGACGCGCTGCTCCTTTGAGGTGGCGGCGCATGACCTCGGGATGCAGGTGACGTATCTCGATCCTTCCGGCTCGCAGATCGGAAAAAAGGAGAGCATTGCGGATACGGCGCGGGTGCTGGGCCGGATGTTCGACGGAATCGAGTACCGCGGCTTCGGACAGGATATTGTCGAGGAGCTGGCGCGCTACGCGGACGTCCCGGTGTGGAACGGTCTGACAAATGAATTTCATCCGACACAGATGATCGCGGATATGCTGACAGTGCGGGAGCACATCGGGCATTTAAAGGACGTGAAGTTCGTCTATATGGGCGATGCCCGCTACAACATGGGAAATTCCCTGATGGTGGCGTGTGCGAAGCTCGGCATGGATTTTGTCGCGTGCACGTCGCGGAAGTATTTTCCGGAGAAAAAGCTTGTGGATATCTGTGAGGAGATTGCAAAGAAGACGGGGGCGACGATCACACTGACCGAGGATGTGGAGGAGGCGGCGGAAAATGCCGATGTGATCTACACCGACGTGTGGGTGTCCATGGGCGAACCGGCCGAGGTGTGGAAGGAGCGCATCGAGAGCTTAAAGCCGTATCAGGTAAACCGGGCGGTCATGGAGCTTGCAAAGCCCACAGCGATCTTTATGCACTGCCTGCCTGCGTTTCATGACTTAAAGACGTCCGTCGGGCGGGAGGTCTACGAAAAATTTGGGCTTTCCGAGCTCGAGGTGACGGACGAGGTATTCGAGAGCGGACAGTCGGTCGTCTTTGACGAGGCGGAAAATCGGATGCACACGATCAAGGCGGTCATGTATGCGACGATGCCGCGGTAAGAGTGGCTGTGCTCAGGGGGAAAAGAAGTGAAGGCAAAAATATTACAGGCGCTGCGCGAGGCCGGAGACTATGTCTCCGGGCAGCAGCTTAGCGAGCAATTTTGCGTATCGCGGACGGCAGTCTGGAAAGTGATCGGGCAGCTAAGGGAGGCGGGCTACGAGATCGATTCGGTTCCAAACAGAGGCTACCGTATCAAAAGTGCGCCGGATGTGCTAAATGAAGCGGAGCTCTCAAGCCTGCGCCGTACGGCGTGGATCGGCAGCCGGCTGGAATGCTTTGAGGTCATCGGCTCTACGAATACGACGGCAATGCAGATGGCGGAGGAGGGTGCACCCCACGGCACACTCGTAGTCGCCGATCGTCAGGACAACGGAAAGGGAAGGCGCGGGCGCGGCTGGGTGCTGCCGGCAGGCGTTGCCATCGCTATGAGCATCGTGTTAAAGCCCGAAAACCTGCATCCGGGCAATGCGTCGATGCTGACGCTGGTGAGTGCGCTGGCGGTCGTGCGCGGACTCCGGGAGCAGACAGGTATCGAGGCACAGATCAAATGGCCGAACGACATCGTGATCGGCGGGAAAAAGGTGTGCGGCATTTTGACGGAGATGAGCACGCAGATAGATTACATCAATCACATCGTCGTGGGGATCGGGATCAATGTGCACAATGACAGATTTCCGTCAGAGCTTGCAGAGCGGGCGACGAGCCTGTTTTTAGTGAGCGGAAAGCATTACGGCCGCGCCGCGCTGACGGAGGCGGTGTGCGAAGCCTTTGAGCACTATTATGCGATTTTTTTGCGCACCGAGGATCTGAGCGCTCTGATGGAGGAGTATGGCAGCTATCTTGCCAATATTGGAAGAGCGGTGCGCGTGTTAGACCCGAAGGCGGAATTCGAGGGTGTGGCAAGAGGCATTTCAGAGCGGGGCGAGCTTTTGGTGGAGACGGAGACCGGTCTGCGGAAGGTCGATTCCGGGGAAGTGTCTGTGAGAGGGATTTACGGCTATGTATAAGGAAGAGATTACACTGTGCGGGGCGAGCTCCTACGCGAAAAAGTATTATCTGAACGAGGATTTTGATGGGCTGCCGCAGAGTATCAGGGATGAGCTGAAAATCATGTGTGTGCTCTACACGGAGGAAATCGGAGGCGTGCTGCGTCTCGTCTACGACGAGGAGGGCAATCTGGAATTTCGCACGGAGGCGGAGGAGGGCGACCTGCTTTACGATGAAATCGGAAGCGTGCTCAAGATCAAGCAGCTCAGAGATACAAAGCGAGAGCTTTTGGAGGCATTGGAATTATATTTTCGGGTATTCTTCTTAGGAGAGGATATGGAGGAGGAGTGACATGCTTTTAGCATTGGATGTTGGAAACACAAACATTACGATCGGGGTCTTTGACGGAAAAAAACTGATGCTGACGCTTCGGATCACGACGAAGCTGCCGCGGACGTCCGACGAGTACGGAATTTTGCTGAAAAATCTTATGCGTGACAACGACATCGATCCGGCAAAGATCGATGCGGCGATCATTTCCTCGGTCGTCCCGGCAATCATGCATTCCTTAAAAAACGGCCTTTATAAATACCTGGCGGTTGATCCTCTGATTGTGGAGCCGGGTGTGCGGACGGGCATCCGCATCGTGACGGAAAACCCGTCGCAGATCGGGGCGGACCGCATCGTGGACGCGGCGGGGGCCTATGAAAAATACGGCGGGCCGGTGCTGGTGCTTGATTTCGGGACGGCGACAACTTACGATCTGGTCGATGAAAAGGGCCAGTTTTTGTGCGGCGTCACGGCGCCCGGCATCCGCACGGCCGGAAAGGCACTCTGGCAGGACGCGGCAAAGCTGCCCGAGATCGAGATCAAAAAACCGAAGAGCATTTTGGCAAAGGAGACGATCAGCAGTATGCAGGCGGGGCTTGTGTACGGGCAGATCGGACAGACGGAATACATCATCGATAAGGTGCGTGAGGAATCCGGCTTTGAAAACCTGAAGGTCGTTGCCACCGGCGGACTCGGTGCGATGATCGCAGCGGAGACAAAAAAAATTGATATTTACGACGCGAACCTGACGCTGGACGGGATGCGTTTTGTCTATGAAAAACAGAAGAGGAGTGACCG
>CAMTZV010000080.1 GCA_947086625.1 uncultured bacterium
ATGTAAAGCCTGCTGTACTGTTCTCATTCAATGATGATTTTTTCATGGGTGACAATCCCGTGATGTATTTCCTGATACAGCCTCACATTGACACCGGCGCTGACGGCGAGAGCGGACAGTGTGAAAATTAACATACAGCAAATACAAAACCGGATCATATGCGCGGTGCGCACGCTTTTTATGATGTATTCCGTATCGGCGCTCTCATAGAATGAGGCGATCATGTCTGCGGGAGTTCCCAAAGCCTGCTGAAGCGCCTCGTATGTAATATCCGGGTATTTTTCATTGAGTTCCAGAATCCGTGTTTTGTAATCCCTGACCAGCCGCCGTTCCTGTTTCCCTCTGGACGGAATCATTGCCTTCATATCTCTGAAATACTGTTTAGAATCCTGATTCATTCGTTTTCCTCCGGCTTTGTAAAATCATATTGCAAAATTTTTTCAATGCTTTCCGTGATCTGATAATAATTTTTCAATAGCTGCTCCAGCCGCTTTTCGCCTGCCGGTTCCATGTGGTAATACACCTTGACCAGCCTTTTTCCGGTCTGCTGTTTATAATCGGAGATGTAGCCGTGATCGATCATTTTGTAAAAAGCCGGATACAGGGAACCCTCGGGGAAGGACAGGCCGCCGTCGGAGAGCCGGGTGATATATTGTGAAATCTGGTATGCGTAGCAGTCGCCATGATGCTTCAGGATATAGAGCACCAGCAGTTCGCAGGAGCCGCTCTTAAAACTGTTTCTTTCCGCCATAATTTCCTCTTTTACTGCCTGTTTTCTGGCAAACAGGTATGCCCGAAGGGTGTTACCTCTTTTACTGCCTGTTTTCTGGCAAACAGGTATGCCCGAAGGGTATTTCCTCCGGTTTTGTGTTGCCTGATGATTAATTATATCACAAGAGCTTCGAAAAGTAAATACCTAGATAATCTAAATAATTATTGACAAAGATAATTAGATAATGTAAAGTAGAGGATGACAAAAATAGTCACGCAAATTATAGAAAGAGAGGTAGATGAAGCATGAAGAGAGTGTTTATATGTATGCTCAGCATTTGTATGTTGCTGTCGGGTCTGGTTATGGCGCCGGAAATATGTGCCCGGGCAGCAAACGCGCAGCCGGAGGACGCGCGGCTCACGAGCAAATCCATTGTGATTGTCAGGGGACAGTATGCGTTTATTGGCTTATCAGGGGGAAACGCGACAGGCAAAGCGACATGGAGCATGTCTGGAAATTGTGCAAAGATCGTGGAGGACGGCGGGCCGGATGGATACTGCTATGTGAAGGGAGTAAAGGCAGGGAAAGGGACGCTGAAATGCACGGTTCATAACAAAACGTTAAAGTGCAGGGTAAAGGTTTTAAACAATGCCTCGTTCATCGGCGATTTCTGCGATGATTCGGGGGAAGTATACCTGGATGTTTTCAAACGAGGCAAACAATATGTCGCATATTACAGCCAGTTCCGGCTGTGCACGATGGACTCTCTGAGAGGAACCGTCAAAAACGGAATTTTGACGTTAAAGGGAGAAGACCCCGCGGGCAACCCGATTACGCTTACAGTGTCGCGCAAGGGCAAAAAGCGTATTTTGACATTTCAGGCGACGACATGGGAATATTTTGAGCAGGGGAGCACGATTGAGCTAAAAAAATGCAGCGGGAAAAAGGGTTACGGGAGTCAGTAGGGTTGCAGGCCGTTTGGACATTTGTCCAGGCGGCTTGTTTTTTTGCGCGTATGCGGATATAATAGGTAGAAATCGAGAAAGGTGTGGTGAGATGAAACGAAGGATAAAGATTGTCTGGATTTTGGCGGGAATCATCGTTTGCATTGGCGCGGTGCTGGCGCTCGCGGCGATGATCGCGATTTACCGGGGCGCGAAGGGTGAGGAGACAGCGGAGGATGTGCCTGTGGTTGTGCTGGGCTGTCAGGTGAAGGGCGAAAAGCCAAGCCGGATTTTAGGCGAGCGCATCGACGCCGCTGATCGATATTTGCAGAGTCATCCGGCTGCGATTGCCGTGCTCTCCGGCGGGCAGGGCGAGAACGAGGGCATTTCCGAGGCGGAGTGCATGTATCGGGAGCTGGTGGCACGTGGAATCGAAGCGGACAGGCTCTACAAGGAGGAAAGCTCTACAAACACACCGACGAATCTGCGCAATTCGCGTGCGATCTTAGAGGAGGCGCTCGGGGGAACCGATTGGAGCGCGGGGCGTGAGATTGCGGTCATCACGAGTGAATTCCACTGCTACCGCGGCATTTGGCACGCAAGGCAGGAGGGGTTAAATGCGACGGCGTACGCCTCGAAAACCGCAATGCCCTACGTCATCCCGTTTTATGCGCGCGAGGTGGTGGCGGTTGTGTATACGTGGCTGTTCCGAAGATGAATTTTAACAGTTTATTATTTATACTTTACAAACAGGCTGACTATTTCTATAATATAACTATATAATAGTCGGCCTGTTTCTGTAATATAACTATAAAATGCACAGACTATTTGAGAAGTATAAATTGCGAACTTCATGGAAATACTGATATTATAAACGAAGAACAGTCAAGGCTGTTGCGGAGGTGGGATATGTCGATTGTGAGAGACGAACAGGTGATTAAGGTGCTGTGGCAGTACAACCACTGGTGGCAGAGCCCGGCTGCGATCAGGGAGGAGAGCAAGCCGCAGAAGCGTCTGGCGTACTACGAGGCGTTTCGGGTTTTGCAGCATGAGAGCATCCGGCGGTTTGTAGTGCTCTCCGGCGCGCGGCGCGTCGGCAAGACGACGATCCTGTACCAGATGATCGAGCATCTGCTGGATACGGGAATCCACCCGAGAAATATTTTGTATGTGTCGTTTGACAATCCAATCATAAAGCTTGTCGATGTGGAGCGTGTGCTTTCCATCTATGAGTCGCTCTATCCGATTGAGGGCGTGCGCTACCTGTTTTTTGATGAAATCCAGTATACGGATAACTGGGAGCTTTGGATGAAGGTCATCTACGACAGCCGAAGGGATGTGCGTCTGGTGGCGACCGGCTCTGCCAGTCCGCTTTTAGAAAAAGGCTCCGCGGACAGTGGGACGGGCAGGTGGAGCGTCTTAAAAATCCCTACGCTGTCGTTTTACGAGTATTGCAGGCTGCTTTCGCTGGATGAACCGCCGCTGCCGGGGAACCTGCGTTTGACAGAGCTGGCGGATATGAAGCTGGCGCGGCTCGGCGATCTGATGGAATGCTTTGCGCCGCTTGTGAACCATTTTAACCGCTATCTGTGCGTCGGCGGCTTCCCGGAGCTGGTGCTCTCCGACGACGACGTGTACGCACAGCGGATGCTGCGCGAGGACGTGGTGGACAAGGTGATCAAGCGGGACGTCTTGAGCCTTTTTAACATCCGAAGCCCGCTTTTGATGGAAAAACTGTTTGTATACCTGTGTATCAATTCCACGGAGATTTTCAATGCGACGACGGCGGCAAAGGAGCTGGAAAACACGTCGGTGAGCACGATCGACAGCTACATCAAAGCGCTTGAGATGTCAAACCTCATCTATCTGGCAAAGCCGGTGAACGTTGGGAGCAAGGGAGCGCTGAAAGGGAAACCGAAAATTTTTATCGCGGATGCGGCGATCCGAAACGCGGTGCTGATGACGGGCGACGTGCTCTCGGAGGAGGCGGAGCTTGGCGTCATGGTTGAGACGTGCGTTTACAAGCACCTTGTCTCCTTCTATCAGGGGAGCAGCGCAAGACTCGGATACTTCCGAAAGGCGCGGGACAACCAGAAGGAGGTTGACGTCGTCGTCGAGCTGCCGCGCGGGAAAATCCTGTGCGAGGTGAAATACCGCAATCAGTCCCGGCTTCCCGCCACGGACGCGATCGTGGAGCTCTGCAGGGATGAGCAGGCAAAGGTGTCAAATGCGTTTCTGGTGACAAAGCAGCTCACCGACTACGGGGTTGCGGCGCATGAGACAAAGGTGCCGATTGTGCGCGTGCCCGCGCTCGTGTTCCTCTATCTACTCGGGAAAGCGGAGGCGGAGGGGAGGAGCGGGAAGCTGTGACCGAATTTTTTTTGGGGGGGGTGCCGCAGGCCAAACTGCTGCAGAATCCGAAAAACCCCTTCCGCGCGCTTGCTTCTTTTTCCCTGTTTTGGTAAAATGGTGATAATGACTTGAAACCTGCGCGAATCCACGGGCGGTCGGGTTTTGCGCCGGACAGTTGCCATGACGGACAGCTGTCATTATAATCCATTATAATATGAAGGAGAACATGCGATGAACGAGGTATATGCAAAATTAGTGAAGTGCTATGAGAGCGTTAAGGCGAAGGTTGATTTCACCCCGAAGGTGGCGCTGATCTTAGGCTCCGGGCTGGGCGATTACGCGGAGCAGATTGAGGTGGCGGCGACGCTCGACTACAGCGAGATCGAGGGCTTTCCGGTGTCCACGGTGCCGCTGCACAAGGGACGCTTCGTGTTCGGCTATGTGGAGGGCGTTCCGGTTGTGATTATGCAGGGGCGCGTGCACTACTACGAGGGCTATCCGATGACGGACGTCGTGCTGCCGACCCGTCTGATGAAGATGATGGGGGCCAAGGTGCTCTTTTTGACGAACGCCTCCGGCGGCATCAGGCAGGGCTTCCACGCGGGCGATTTCATGCTGATCAAAGACCACATTTCCTGCCTCGTCCCCTCGCCGCTGCTCGGGGAAAACATCGAGGAGCTTGGCACGCGCTTCCCGGACATGAGCCATATCTACGACGAGGACTTGCAGCAGATCGTGAAAAAGGCGGCGTGCGATCTCGGCATCCGTCTGAAGGAGGGCGTTTACATCCAGCTCACCGGGCCGGCGTACGAGTCCCCGGCGGAGATCAATATGTGTCGTATGATGGGCGCGGACGCGGTCGGCATGTCCACGGCGTGCGAGGCGCAGGCGGCCAACCACATGGGCATGAAGATCGTGGGCATCTCCTGCATTTCCAATCTGGCGGCGGGCATTTCACCGAAGCCGTTGACGCACGCGGAGATCACGGAGACGGCGGACGCGGTTGCGCCGATGTTCAAGCAGCTTCTGACCGAGTCCATCAAAAATATCGCAAAGACACTGTAGGCCGCGGCGCGAAACATGTTTTGTACAGAAAAGGAGAAACAACAAGCGATGAATACACGTTTTTACAATGCAAAAATTCTCTGCTTAAAGGATGACGCGGCGCGCGCCTATGAGATCGTCGAGGGCGAGCTTTGGGTGCGCGGCGATACGATCGCGTACATCGGAGACGGGACGGGCGCGGCGGATGAGCCGCCCGTCTGGGACAGGGAGATCGACGCGAGCGGAAAGCTGCTCGTCTCGGGCTTTAAAAATGCGCACACGCATACGGCTATGACGTTTCTGCGCTCGTACGCGGACGATCTTCCGCTGCAGAGCTGGCTGAACGAGCAGGTATTTCCGAGGGAGGGGCAGCTCACGGAGGACGACGTCTACTGGCTGAACATTCTCGGCATCATGGAATATCTGACGAGCGGCATTACCTCAAACTTTGACATGTACTTTTTCCCGCCGATGAACGCGAAGGCGACCGTGGACACGGGCTACCGCACGGTGCAGACGAGTGGGCTGAACAATTACGGCGGCACGGTCGAGCTTTTGGAGGAAAACTATCACATTGTCAATGAGATGAGCGACCGCACGAGCTTTCTCGTCGGCTTCCACGCGGAGTATACGACTTCGATGGAGCTGATGCAGGGCGTGGCGGCGCTGGCGCACAAGCTGAAATCCCCGCTCTTTGTCCACAACGCGGAGACAAAGCTGGAGGTGGAGGAGTGCAAGGGGCGCTACGGAAAGACCCCGACACAGCTCACCGAGGAGCTCGGCATGTACGAGTACGGCGGCGGCGGCTATCACTGCGTCTGGTTTGAGGATGCCGATTTTGAAATCTTCAAAAAGCGCGGGCTGACCGCGGTCACAAATCCTGCGTCAAACTTAAAGCTTGCGAGCGGCATCGCGCCGATCAACCGTTTCCTGAACGATGGCATTTCGGTTGCGATCGGGACGGACGGCCCGGCGAGCAACAACTGTCTCGACATGTTCCGCGAGATGTTTCTGACGACGGGGCTTGCGAAGGTAAAGGAATGCGATGCGGCGGTCGTTGGCGCAAATGAGGTATTTTACATGGCGACGACGGCGGGCGCGCGGGCGATGGGCCTTGGCGACTGCGACGATCTGGCAGTCGGCAAGAAGGCCGATATCGCCGTGATCGACCTCATGCAGCCGAACATGCAGCCGGAAAACAACCTTGTGAAAAATCTGGTTTACAGCGGCAGCAAGCAGAACGTGGCGATGACGATGGTAAACGGGCGGATTCTCTACGAGAACGGGAAATTTGATATCGGCTTTGACCCGAAGGAGATTTACGCGAAGGCGAACGCGATTATCGGGCGCATGAAGTAGGGTGGCGGCATGAACGTTTTATTTATTCACCACAGTTGCTTTATCGTGGAGTTGGACACGAAGGTGCTCGTGTTTGACTATTTTAACGGCGACCGCGTGAACGGCTTCACGTTCCGCGGGACGCTGCCGACGTACGACGCCGACACGCCGATGTACTTTTTTGCGAGCCACAAGCATCAGGATCACTTTGACATGGATATTTACCGGCAGGCGGAGCGCTACGAGAACATTCATTTTATTATCTCAAAGGATGCGAAGCTCAGCCCGAATTTTATGAAAAAGCACGGCATCGACCCGGCCGTGCGCGAGAAGATCACCTACGTCACCCACAACGAGGAGTATCAGGTGGACGATGTGAAAATCCGCACGTTTCTCTCGACGGACGCGGGGGTTGCCTTTGCGGTGGAGGCGGACGGGAAGCACATTTATCACG
>CAMTZV010000081.1 GCA_947086625.1 uncultured bacterium
ATATATCAAGGTTTAAAGGCTTATGAAAGGATATATTCAAGATGATAAAAATACTCTTTATTTGCCACGGCAACATCTGCCGCAGCACCATGTGCGAATCCTACTTCACACATATCGTAAAGCGCGACCGCATCGCGCACCTGTTCGAGATCGACTCCGCGGCAACCAGCCGCGAGGAGATCGGCAACGGGCCGCACTATGGTACGAGGAGTAAGCTAAAGCAGATGGGGATTGAGGTGGTTCCGCACAGGGCGAGGCAGATGACGCGGGAAGACTATCTGTACTATGATTACCTGATCGGGATGGATACGGCGAATATCCGCAATATGACGCGTATTGCGGGAGGCAGCGACAGCCAGGGAAAGATCTATAAGCTGCTCACATTTGCCGGAAAGGGCGACGATGTGGCGGATCCGTGGTACAGCGGGGATTTCGATGCCACATACCGTGATGTGTCGGCGGGATGTGATGCATTTCTTGAATATTTGCGGGAGAAGCATGGGACCGGCGGGAAGGCGGCATACAGGTGACCGGATAAGCCGCGCGGGATGTTGGCCAAAGCGCATCCTGCCGGCATGTAAAGGGAGAAGCAGATGACAAAGCTGGAAGCGTATTACAATAAATTTAACGAGGACAAGCGCCTTTTGAGCCGCCACGGACAGGTGGAATTTCACACGACCATGCATTATATCCGGCACTACGCGCGGCTTTTGCAAAAGCAGCGGACGGAGGCGCTTCGAATTATTGATATCGGCGCGGGCACCGGGCGCTACAGCGTGGCGCTGGCGGAGGCGGGATATGACGTTACGGCGGTGGAGCCAGTGAAGTACAATCTCGGTATCTTAAAGAAAAAGAATGCCCGTGTGAAGGCATTTCAGGGAAACGCGCTGAAGCTCAAGCGCTTTGCGGATGAAAGCGTTGACCTTGCGCTTTTGTTCGGGCCGATGTATCATCTGCATTCTGATGAGGAAAAACGGCAGGCGCTTCTCGAGGCGAAGCGCATCACGCGTTGCGGCGGCATCATCATGGCAGCATATGTCATGAACGATTACAGTGTCGTGAAATACGGTTTTATGGAAAACCATATCGCTGCCTGTGTGAAAAACGGTGCGCTGACGGAGAATTTTCAAATTCGGCACAATGAGGAGGAGCTGTACGATTATGTGCGGCTGGAAGATATTGATGCGCTGAATGCGGCGGCCGGGTTGACCCGCGTCAAAATCATTGCGCCGGATGGGCCTGCAGACTACATCCGCCCGGCATTAAATGCGATGGATGAGGAGACGTTCGCACTGTTTCTGGAATACCAGCTCAAAAACTGTGAGCGGCCGGAGCTGCTTGGCGCAAGCTCGCACACCGTCGATATCCTGCAAAAATGCCGGTGCGAACGATCCTTCATGGATCAGGATATCATCGGGGATTGCCCGGATAGCAGCGGGCCGGCGCGCGGATGACCCGGCCCGCAGGCAGTCAGAATGAGCCGCCCAACGTCCAGCCGAGCGCATCGGATATATTGCGGCCCTCGCTGTCGTAGAGCGCGAGAGTATCGAGATCGAGGTGCGCGTCGTCTGTGTGGCAGTTTACCTCAGCGCAGACGAAAAACGTCCCGTCCGGCGGGTTTTGGCTTCGCGCGACCCGTATCTCGTGGGGGACGCCGCCGAGCCGGAATGTGACGCAGGCCACGTCCATCCCTTTATCTTTTCCTGCGAGCAGCAAATATTTTCTGCCATCGCTTTCTATGATCGATTCCCGAAAATCTACGTTTCCGTAGCCGATATGGTCGATGCGGTAATTGCCGCCGGAATTTTCAGACAGTACGGCGCTGCCGAGCTGCCCGTCGATCTCCATGAGCACATAGCGCGTGCCGCCGACGGAGACGGAATCGAGGATGCGCACGTCGGGCGTTTGTGCAGTGCTTCGTCCGTGGCTGTAATAGTCGGCGATACAGACGGCCAGATTGTCAGGATCAGCGGCTGTGTGCTCCGGCCGGAGTGGGACGATGCTTTTTTCGGGTCGGCAAAACATGCCAGGCCCCGCGGCAAAAAGCAGTACGGCAAATGCGCTCAAAACAATTCCTTTTCTTCGCATGACAGATTCCCTCCCTTTTCTTTTCATCATAGCATATCTGTCCGGGAGGCGGAATCATTTTTTAAAATAAACCGCATATTCCTCCGAGAACAGGCACGCCCCGAGCCTGCGGACGCCGCCGTAGAGGTGGCGGGAGAGTAACGACTCGATTTCGTCCAGTCGTTTGTTTTCGATGATATCCAGCATCTGCTTGTGCTCGGAGAGGACGTCGGGCACGTTTTTCGCGCCGACGATATCCAACCGGATAAAGCGGGAGTAATCCGCGTGCGGCGCGGTGACGCGCTCCCAGAGGTAGGGCTTGTCCATCGCGAGGAACCAGACCTCGTGCATGGCGAGATCGGTCGCCAGAAACTCGTTCACATCAAAATAGGAGAGGTCGTCCGTGGTTTTTGCGGCGCCAAGCATCTGGCTGTAGCAGTAATGCACGCGCGCGAGGTCCGTGGGCGAGCATGATCTGGCAAAGTCGCGCAGCACCATCGTTTCGAGTGCGACGCGTTCGTAAATCATCTGGTTTGCGATGTTCAAGTCGATCGCTGTCACGACCGTGCCCCGGTGGGGGATGATATCGACAAAGCCGTTTTGCTCGAGCCGCTGCAGGACGCTGCGGATCGGTGTGCGGGAGACAGCGAAGCGCTGACACAGGCTGTTCTCGCTGATGAGCTCCCCGGGCCGGATGCGCAGGGAGACCAGCTCCGTTTCTAAGATCTGATAAATTTCATCGGTATTATATGTATGCTCCATGTAAACCTCTTTCGTTTCCGTGCAGACAGACGGAAGACATTTCTGTGCTTGTATACAAGCTGTATACGGGCATATCCCAATTATAGCGGCAAAGCGGGAAAAGAAGCAAGTAGCGGCTCATAATTTTGTGCAAAATGACGGATTTCGGACGGGAAAGTGCGCGAAACCATGAAAAACAGCCGAAAATATTTACCAAAAAGGGAGAAAAAATCGGGAAAAATGACATGTCGGATAGAAAAAGACGCAAAAAAATACTTGCAATCCGACATATCCTGTGGTACGTTATCATTAGCTTGTATACAAGATAAAACCTTACAGTTTATGGGGTTTGTGCAGGAGAGATGCATAGAAAAGCTTAGCTTGTATACGGGGCGTGCCGCAGACGGCAAAGCGGCGGCGATGCCGGCGTGTCTGCGGCGGGGATTTTTCACATTTTAAGACAGGAGGACGAGAAATTATGAAAAAGGCAGTAGCAATGATGCTTGCGCTGGCACTCACGATGGGATGCCTGGTTGGATGCGGAGGAGGAGACAAGCCTGCGGACGATCAGCAGAAAACAGATGCGCCCGCGGAGGACGACAAGACGGATGAGCCTGCAGACGATGCGGCGGATGAGCCGGCGGATACTCCCGCAGATGACGCGGGCGGCGAGGATCCTTATGCGGATCTCGGCGACTTTACGATGACCGTAGGTCATGCGCAGCCCGAGGGCAATCCCCGTTTTGTTTCCATGGAGAAATTTGCGGAGGACGTAGCGGCAAAGACAAACGGACATGTGACCGTAACCGTTATGGGCAACGGACAGCTCGGAACCGAGAAGGAGATGTTAGAGCAGGTTGTAGCGGGAACAACGCAGGGCATGAGAGGCGGTCAGTTTGATTTCAGTCCCCGTCTTCTGATGTTTACGCTCCCGTTTTTGACACAGACTCGTGCCGAGATCACGGCGCTTTTGCAGTCCGACCTTGCAAAGAAGGTTTGCGAGGAGGCAGAGGGTGAGACCGGAACGGTCATCATCAATCTGTGTGACGCGGGCGGGTACCGCCAGTTCTCAAACAATGACCATCCGATCAAGGCTCCGGCGGATCTTGCCGGCTTAAAGATGCGTACCAACGGCATGACAACGATCGACAAGACATTTATCGCGCTTGGCGCGACGACGACCACGATTCCTTATTCCGATCTGTACATGGGCTTAAAGACCGGCGTTGCGGACGGACAGGAAAACCCGTGGGTAAACGTGGAGGGCATGAAGTTCTATGAGGTACAGAAGTATTTCACAGAGGTAAATTACCAGTTCCATCCCGATCCGTTCTATGTAAATGCAACCTGGTGGAATTCGCTTCCCGAGGAGTACCGCACGATCATTTCCGAGTGCGCGGCAGAGATGGGTACATACAACGACCAGCTCATCGACGAGAATTCGGAGAAGGCGAAGCAGACGATCATCGACTCCGGCAGCGAGGTTTACGTTCCGACCGAGGAAGAGCTTCAGCAGTTTAAGGACGCAATGCAGACCGTATACGACCAGTGCGTGGAGGAAGGCATCTGCACCGCAGACGAGCTGAAGGAAATGCAGGATATAGTCGCTAACGCGAATTAATATCATACTCCCCCTAAAAGTTAGTTGAAATAGAAGAGCGTCCGGCATTTGGTGCAAATCGCCAGATGGCCGGGCGCTTTTCGCAGAAAAAAGGTTTCCGTGCCGTGCGATGCGCGCATGGAAAGGAGATTTATTTATGAAAGGAGCTGGCCGTCATAGAAAAGCTGAAAAAAATCGGACAGAGAGTGTTTGACATTTATTTTGGGATTGGCGTCGTAGCGATGGCGCTTCTGGCAATCCTTGTAATCTTCACCGTGATCGCCAGATATTGCTTTTCCTTAAGCTGGAAGAGCCTGGCGGAATTTAACGTCGTGCTGTTTGCCTTTACGACCTTCTGGGGCATGGGCATCAATATCATCAAAAACGAGCACGTCATGATCGACATTTTTTACGATAAGGTAAAGCCTTCCGTTAAGCGGTGGCTGAGCGTGGCAAACTACGTGATCGTGCTGATCGTCGACGTTGTGTTTGTCGTGCAGGGCTTCAAGTACGTTGCCGTTGCCGGCAAGCAGATCTCGCAGGGCATGGAGATCCCGATGACGTATATGTACGGCATCATGCCGGTCGCGGGCATTATCTGCGCGGTGTGCATCGTGCTGAAAATTATCGAGTTTATCACTGCGGATATTTCTTACTTTGCACCGAAAAATGTGGTGCTGACAGACGAAAACGACAAGAAGGAGGGCGTGTAATATGGCAATGGTCATTCTCCTGATACTGCTCATTATCTTCGCGGTGCTCGGCGTGCCGCTTGCATTTGCGATCGGCGCTTCCAGCGTTACTTACATCGCGACAAACGCGCCGACCTTTATGCAGATGCTTCCCCAGCGCGTCTGGAACGGCGCTTACAGTGAGCTCATGATCGCGATGCCGCTGTTTATGCTGGCGGGCGAGCTGATGAACACAGGCGGTATCACAAAGCGTATCATCAATTTCTGTATGCAGATTCTGCGCCCGTTCCACGGGGGACTGGGCGAGGTCAATATCGTGGCTTCCATGATTTTCGGCGGGATCTCCGGCTCCTCGGTGGCCGATACGTCCGCGCTCGGAAGCATCCTGATTCCGGCGATGCAGGAGCAGGGCTATCCCCCGGAGGCATCCGCGGGTATCACGGTCGCATCCTCCACGATGGGCATGATTATTCCGCCGTCCACGCCGATGATCGTCTACTCGATGATCTCCGGCGCATCCGTGGGCGCGCTGTTTATGGCGGGCGCGGTTCCGGGCATTCTGATCGGACTGACGCAGCTCATTCTCGTGTTCTGGATCAGCCACAAAAAGCGCTGGCATCCGAAACGGGGTAAGTTTGACGGAAAGCAGTTTGCGCACGACATTTTAGCCGGCATCCCGGCGCTCGCGATGCCACTGTTTATCATCGTCTGTGTGTCCGGCGGCGTCTGCACCGCGTCCGAGAGCGCGGGCGTGGCGGTGCTCTACTCGCTGCTTGTAGGCTTTTTCATCTACCGGGAGCTGACGTGGAAGGCGGTGTGGGAGGCGCTCAAAAAGACGCTTATCTCGTCCTCGTCCATCATGCTCATTATCGGCTTTACGACGATCTTCACATGGGTGCTGACAATGCAGCAGGTACCGCTGATCGTAGCCGGTTTCTTTATGGATCTGAACATGCCCGCATGGTGTATTGCGCTCGTGTTTGACGTGCTGATCCTGATTATCGGAACGTTTATCGACGTCAGTCCGGCGATTTTGCTTCTGACTCCGATCCTGCTTCCGGTTATGGAGGCGTACGGCTTCTCGTCGCTGCAGTTTGGCGCGATGATGATTACCGGACTTGCAATCGGCCTCGTGACGCCGCCGGTAGGCATGTGCTTAAATGCGTGCAATAAGATCAACCGGATGCCGATCATCCAGATTTTTAAGGGCGCGCTGCCGTTTGTCGTCTGTAATGTGATCGTGCTCGTCGCGATCAGCGTCTGGCCGACGCTCACGACGTGGCTTCCGCTGCTCTTGGGCTACAGTCTGTAAGGAGATAAGAATATGACGTTAAAGGAAAAAATGAAAAAGGGTCCCGTCTTTGGTATGGCGTGCTTTACCGGGACGACCTGTGTAATTGAGAATATCGCAATGTCCGGGCTGGACTTTATCTACCTGGATTTGGAGCATACGAACTGGATGCTCGGGGAGGACTTTGAAAAGCAGATCATGGCGGCAAGGCTCCATGACATTTCCGTTTTGGTGCGCATGGCGGATGACGATGAGGTTGCCATCCGAAAGGTGCTTGAGTGGGGCGCGGACGGTGTGGTCATCCCGCACTGCAAGACCGCGGAGATGGCGAGAAAATGCGTGGAGGCGGCGAAGTTTTCACCGCTTGGGCGCAGAGGCGGCGAGAGCAATGTGCGTGCGGCGGGCTTTGGCTACCACGAC
>CAMTZV010000082.1 GCA_947086625.1 uncultured bacterium
TTCATCCGCTCGCTGTTTGAGTCCGCGCTGAAGACGAATGAAAATCTGGAGTTTGCGGTCGTGACAGGGTGCCTTCGGATCAGTAAGGAGAGCATTTTTACCGGGTTGAATAATTTGAAAATCATATCGATTCTGGATGACAGCTATGCCGAATATTTTGGATTCACGCATGAGGAAGTGAAAGTGATGCTGGATTACTATGGAATCGGCGAGCGGGAGGAGGAGGTACGGCACTGGTACGACGGCTATCTGTTCGGGGATACGGAGGTATATAACCCGTGGAGCGTGATCTACTATGTCTATGATATCATCGAGCACAATACCGAGTTTCCGAAGCCATACTGGTCGAATACCTCGTCGAACAGCATCGTGCGGGAGCTGGTCGAGCGCGCGGATGATGCGGTAAAAAGTGAGATTGAAAGCCTGATCGCGGGGGGCACGGTGGAAAAGCCCATTCACGAGGAGATCACCTACGGGGAGATCCATAGGAATCAGGACAATCTATGGAATTTCCTGTTTTTCACGGGCTATTTAAAGGCGGTGTCCAGGCGGTTTAAGGTCAATGCGCTGTATCTGACGCTTGAGATTCCGAATGAGGAGATCCGTTACATTTATCAGAATACAATCCGCGAGTGGTTCGATGAGCAAAAGAAGGATTGTGACGCGACGCCCTTTTTGGAGGGAATGCGCACCGGGGACTGTAAAAAGATCGAGGATTTCATCAACGGGCAGCTTCTGGGGAGCATCAGCTATTACGACAGCGCGGAGAACTTTTTCCATGGTTATCTGTTCGGTTTGCTGGGCGGGATCGGAGGCTACCGCATCAACTCGAACCGGGAGCATGGGAATGGAAGACCGGATTTACTGCTCGAGCCGCATCACCCGCGGATGCCCGCGATGATTATCGAGATCAAATGCGCGAAAAAATTCGGACAGATGGAGGCGCTGTGCGATGCGGCGCTTAAGCAGATCGAGGAGCAGGATTACGCGGCGGAGCTCATCGACGAGGGATATCAGAACATTTATAAATACGGCTTCTGCTTCTGCAAAAAGATCTGCATGGTGAAGTTTGCGCGGATGGAAGCCTGACAGAGAAAAGGAAAACGGGAGCGGCGAAGGGCTGCTCCCGTTTCGTATAAGATCCGTTTTGGGAGGGATACTCATGGATAAAAATATGCCATAAAATGCCGCGCCATCCGGCGCAGGCTTTTTGGAAAGGAGCGGACATGAGTAACCATCTGAAAAACGAGACGAGCCCGTATCTCCTGCAGCACGCCGAAAACCCGGTGGAGTGGTATCCCTGGTGCGACGAGGCGTTTGCGCGGGCGAAAAGGGAGGATAAGCCGATTTTTTTGAGCGTCGGTTACAGCACGTGCCACTGGTGCCACGTCATGGCGCATGAGAGCTTTGAAGACGAGGCGGTCGCCGCGCTGCTGAACCGGTCCTTCATTTCTATCAAGGTGGACCGGGAGGAGCGGCCCGATATCGACAGTGTATACATGTCGGTCTGCCAGGCGTATACCGGCAGCGGCGGCTGGCCGATGACGATCTTTATGACGTGGGAAAAGAAGCCCTTTTTTGCGGGCACCTATTTTCCGCCGCATGCGCAGTACGGGAGGCCGGGCTTTTGCGAGCTGCTGCGGGCGGTGGAGGAGAAGTGGAGCACTGACCGAAAGACGCTTTTAGGCCCGGCGGACGCCCTGACGGCGGCTGAGATCCCGGTGGATGCGGGCGGCACAGGCGGGGACGGCGAGGCGCTTTTTGAGCGGGCATTGCAGCAGTTTTTTTTGAGCTTTGACAGCGAAAACGGCGGCTTTGGGCGTGCACCGAAATTTCCGATGCCCCACAATCTGCTGTTTCTGACGCTTTATGCGAAGGAATACGGCCGGAGGGACGTGCTGCGGATGGTGGAGCGGACGCTGGTGCAGATGCGTAAGGGCGGAATCTTTGATCAGATCGGCTACGGCTTTTCGCGCTATTCGACGGATCCGTATTTTCTCGCGCCGCATTTTGAGAAGATGCTCTACGACAATGCAGGCCTGATTCTCGCCTATGCGGGCGCTTACGCTCTGACGCAGACACCGCTTTTTTTAGACACCGCCGAAAAGGCCGCGGCGTTTGTGCTGCGCGAGATGACGCATGCACAGGGCGGCTTTTACAGTGCGCAGGACGCCGACAGCGAGGGTGTGGAGGGAGGATATTATACGTTCACACTGGACGAGGTTATGGGCGTTTTGGGGAAGGAGGCGGGCACGCGGTTTGCGAGAGCCTACGACATTACCGCGAGCGGGAATTTTGAGGGCGTAAGCATCCCGAACCTGTTAAAGAGCAATGAGAAAAGCGTTGATTTCAGTGAGGAATTACAGAAGCTTTACCGATACCGGAAAAACCGCTTCCGCCTGCATCTGGACGACAAGATCTTAACGGCGTGGAACGGTATGATGATCGCCGCGCTGTCCGTGCTCTACCGGATTTCGCGCAGGGAGCGCTATCTTCTGGCGGCGAAAAGTGCGCAGCTGTTTCTGGAGAATCATCTGATGGACGGGGAAAGGCTGTGCGCGAGCTGGCGCGGCGGCAGACGCTCTGAGAAAGGGTTTCTGGACGACTATGCGTATGTGATCGCCGGGCTGCTCGAGCTTTACGCCGCCACGCTGGATCAGGCGTATCTGGACCGGGCAAAGCGGCTCTGTGCGCAGGCCGTCAGGCGCTTTTACGACGGGACGGGCGGCGGATTTTTTTTGTCGCCGGTGGATGAGTCGGAGCTGTTTGTAAATCCGAAGGAGTGCTACGACGGCGCCATGCCCGGCGGAAATGCGTTGATGGCGTACGATCTGGTGCGGCTGCATGCGCTGACCGGGGATGAGGAGACGGGGCGTCTTGCCGGGGAGCAGCTTCGCTATCTGTGCGCGCGGGCACAGGATGATCCGATGGGGCACGGCATGTTTCTCATTGCGAAGCTCCTCTGGGACAACCCGCCGGAGCACATCGTGATCGCCTTAAAGGAGTCTTCGGATCTGGAGGAGGTCAGAGACCGGCTTCCGCTGCTGGCGAATGTCGTCACGACAGCGGGGGATGAGGCTTACCCGCTCGTCAACGACCGCACGACCTTCTACGTCTGCAGGGGGCACACGTGTCTGGCGTCGTCAAATGTGTTTGGGAGTTAAGCCTGCCCCGGCTGTACGAGTCAGATAGTCGTAGAGCATACGCGCGGCCGGGCTTTTGGGCCGTTCTTTATCCGAGACGATTTGCAGGGCGCGCGTGGGAGCGTCGCAGTCAAGGCGGATGTGCACGAGCTTTTTTTCCTGCAGCAGCGGAAGCGCCAGCTTTTCCGGAACGAAACCGATCCCCAGATTGCTCTCGATGAGCGGCAGCATCAGATCGGAGGTGGCCACCTCCATGTCCGGCTCCAGGTCGATGCCCCGCGCGATAAAAAAATTTTTGTAGAGCCGGTAGGTGGCGCTCTCCCTTCCGAGGCCGATCCACGGATAGCGCCTGATCTTTGCAAGGGACAGGGGCTGTTCGCACAGGCCGGCGTAGTGCGCCCCGCCCACGAGGATCTCCCGAAAGTGCAGCACGTCGACGCAGGAGCATGCGTTTGGCGGTTCAAACGGCGTTGTGAGGACTGCGAAATCAAGCCTGCCATTCACGAGCTGCTTTAGCGTCTCCGGGGTCGTGTGGTTGTGTATTCTTATGCGGATGGCGGGATAATCCGTTCGGAAGCCGCTCAGTGCATCCAGCAGAAACAGGTGAAGCGCCGTCTCGGTTGCGCCAAGCTCCACCGTTCCGCAGCCGTCCGCGTTCGGATGGCAAAGCGCCTCCTGCGCGTTTAAGAGCTGGCGGCAGGCGGCCTCCACATGGGCGTAGAGCTGTTCTCCCGGCCCTGTCAGGCTGATGCCCCGCGCTTCGCGGACGAACAGACGGCAGTCAAGCTGCGTCTCGAGCAGCTTTAAAACGCGCGTGACATTCGGCTGGCTGCTTCCGAGAGCGGTGGCGGCCTTCGTTACATTTCCGTATTTTGCTGCAAAGTAAAAGATCTTATAGTATTCAAAGTTGATATCCATATAATTTTTATATACCTCTGATATATTATATATATTTTTCATATCCTGCATGTTGTATTATAATACGATACCGGAAAAACACAAGAGGATCATGAAAGAATATGGAGGGATTTATCATGAATCAGGATTTAACGGTCGGAAAGCCGCAGACCGTACTGTGGCGGTTTTGTCTCCCGCTGTTCGGGAGCATTCTTTTCCAGCAGCTCTACAACATCGCGGACAGCCTTGTGGCGGGGAAATTTATCGGGGAAAACGCGCTGGCGGCGGTGGGGAACGGTTATGAGGTAACGCTCATCTTTATCGCCTTTGCCTTTGGCTGCAACATGGGCTGCTCGGTCATCGTCTCGCAGCTGTTCGGGGCGAAGGACTACGGGCAGATGAAAAGCGCGGTGTCCACCGCCTGCATCTTCAGCGCCCTGCTGTGTGCCGTGCTCATGCTGGCCGGATTGCTCGGGTGCGGCGGGCTGCTTGCGCTCATCAAAACGCCGGCGGAGGTGTTTGCGGACTCGAAGCTGTATCTGGATATTTACATACTTGGTCTTCCGTTTGTGTTCTTTTACAACATCGCAACCGGGATTTTCTCGGCGCTGGGCGACTCCAAAACGCCCTTTTACTTTCTGGCGGCTTCCTCAACCGCAAACATTGCCGTGGATATTTTATTCGTGAAAGCCTTTGCCATGGGCGTTGCGGGGGTGGCGTGGGCGACCTTTCTGTGCCAGGGCGCAAGCTGCCTGCTGGCCGTCTTTGCGGTGTGGGCGCGGCTCAAAAAGATCGAGGCGACAGGGCGCAGTGCGCTCTTTGACCCGGCGCTTCTGAAAAAAATTCTGGTCATTGCGGTTCCGAGCATTTTGCAGCAGAGCTTTATCTCGATCGGAAATATTCTCATTCAGAGCGTCATCAACGGCTACGGGCCGTCCGTCATGGCGGGCTACTCGGCGGCGGTGAAGCTCAACAATATGGTCATCACCTCGTTTACGACGATCGGAAACGGCATCTCCAACTTTACGGCGCAGAATTTCGGCGCGCGGGAGTACGGGCGGATCAAAGCGTGCTTTCGCGCGGGGATACAGATGGTGTGGTGTCTGTGTATCCCCTTTTGCCTCGTCTACATCTGCTTTGGAAAATATTTACTGCTGCTGTTTATGGAAAAAAGCTCGTCCGCGGCGCTTCTGACCGGAATGCAGTTTTTGTGGATACTCGCGCCGTTTTATTTTATCGTGTCGGCAAAGCTGGTGGCGGACGGCATTCTGCGGGGCGTTGGCGCCATGCGGCGGTTTATGGCGGCGACCTTTACGGATCTGATTCTGCGCGTTGTGCTGGCCTTTGGTTTTTCAGGCCTGACGGGAAAGGCGCTGGGGATCTGGTGCGCATGGCCCATCGGCTGGACGGTAGCGATGTGCCTCTCGGTCCTTTTTTACCGCAGGCAGTACAGGCGGATGGTTTTTTGCGCGAAAATTGATTGACGGGAGGGCCTTTTTTCGGTACACTGGAAAAAGGTTATTGAAGGAGGAGTAAGGTTATGGAAAACGAGACAGTTTCCAAAAATTTTATTGAACGAATCATCGATGAGGATTTGGCACAGGGCAGGGTTGACGCGGTGTGCACGCGCTTTCCGCCGGAGCCCAACGGTTATCTGCACATCGGTCACGCCAAATCCATTCTGTTAAATTACGGACTGGCAAAAAAATACGGCGGAAAATTCAATATGCGCTTCGACGACACGAACCCGACGAAGGAGCGCATCGAGTTTGTGGAGTCCATCAAGGCGGATATCAAATGGCTTGGCGCGGACTGGGAGGACAGGCTCTATTTTGCGTCCGATTATTTCCAGCAGATGTTCGAGGCGGCGGTGACGCTCATCAAAAAGGGAAAGGCATACGTGTCGGATCTCTCCGCAGAGCAGATCCGCGAGTACCGCGGCACACTGGAGGAGCCGGGCAAAAAGGATCCCGCAAGCGACCGGAGTGTGGAGGAAAATCTGGCGCTGTTTGAGGATATGAAAAACGGGAAATTCGCGGACGGCGAGAAGGTGCTGCGGGCGAAGATCGATATGGCATCCCCGAACATGAACATGCGCGACCCCGTCATCTACCGCGTGGCGCACATGACGCACCACAACACCGGGGACACCTGGTGCATTTATCCGATGTACGATTTCGCGCATCCGATCGAGGACGCGATCGAGGGCATCACGCACTCCATCTGCACGCTGGAATTTGAGGATCACAGACCGCTCTACGACTGGGTCGTGCGGGAGGTAGGCTACGAGAGGCCGCCGAAGCAGATCGAGTTTGCAAAGCTCTATCTGAAAAATGTCGTCACGGGCAAGCGCTACATCAAGCGGTTAGTCGAGGAGGGCATCGTGGACGGCTGGGACGATCCGAGGCTCGTGTCCATCTCGGGGCTTAGAAGGCGCGGCTTTACGCCGGAGTCGATTCAGATGTTCGTGGACATGTGCGGCGTTTCCAAGGCAAACTCCATCGCGGACTACGCGGCGCTCGAGTATTGCATCCGCGAGGATCTGAAGGTGAAGCGCCCGCGCGTGATGGCGGTGCTCGATCCGGTAAAGCTCGTGATCGACAACTATCCGCAGGGTGAGGTCGAGTGGCTCACCGTGCCCAACAATCAGGAGAACGAGGCGCTTGGCAGCCGGAAGGTCCCGTTTGCCGGGGAACTTTACATCGAGCGGGAGGATTTTATGGAGGAGCCTCCGAAAAAATATTTCCGGCTGTTTCCGGGCAATGAGGTG
>CAMTZV010000083.1 GCA_947086625.1 uncultured bacterium
CGTTTACCGCATCCACCAGTTTGAGAAGCAGGAGATGATCGTCGTCTGCAAGCCGGACGATTCGATGTACTGGTACGGCCAGCTCTGGAAAAACACGGTCGATCTGTTCCGCAGTCTCGACGTTCCGGTGCGCACGCTCGAGTGCTGCTCCGGCGATCTCGCAGACTTGAAGGTGAAGTCGTGCGACGTGGAGGCGTGGTCGCCCCGCCAGAAGAAATATTTTGAGGTCGGGAGTTGCTCGAACCTCGGGGACGCGCAGGCGAGACGTTTAAAGATCCGTGTGCGGGATGAGAAGGGCGGCAAATATTTCGCGCACACGTTAAACAATACGGTGGTCGCTCCGCCCCGTATGCTGATCGCATTTCTGGAGAACAATTTAAACGCGGACGGCAGCGTGAACATCCCGGCTGTTTTGCAGCCCTATATGGGAGGGATGGAAAAGCTTGTGCCGAAAGCTTAGGTGACGAAGAGGTTGCTGTACGGACTCCCGCAGGGGGGCTGTACAGCATTTTCACTGTTCAGAGCCAGGGCAATTTGCAGGATACGCCAAAGCGGGGAAATCCGCAGGATTTTCGAGCCTGGCTGTGAACAGTTACATAGATTTCAACAGAAAGGACACGAGATGAAGGCATTTCTTATACTTGAGGACGGGCATGTTTTTACCGGGACGGCAATCGGTGTGGAGCGGGAGGCCGTGTGCGAGGTTGTGTTCAACACGTCTATGACCGGCTATCTGGAGGTGCTCACCGACCCCTCGTATGCGGGTCAGGCGGTGACGATGACCTATCCGCTCATCGGAAATTACGGCATCAATTTCAGCGATATGGAGTCGAAACGGCCGTGGGTGAAGGGTTTCATCGTGCGCGAGCTCTCCCGGACGGCGAGCAACTTCCGCTGCGAGGGCAGCATCCAGGATTTTCTGAAAAAGCACGATATCCCAGGTATTGCGGGCGTTGACACGCGTGCGCTCACGAAGCTTTTGCGGGAGAGCGGGACGATGAACGGCATGATCACGACGAATGCGGACTACGATCTGAAGGAGGTGATCCCCCGGCTGAAGGAATACCGGGTCGGGAATGTGGTGGAGCTCGTGACCTGCAGGGAGAAGCGTATTCTGAAAGGGAAGGGAAAGCGCGTGGCGCTGCTGGACCTCGGCGCGAAGGAGAGCATCGCAAAGTCATTGAACGCGCGCGGCTGCGAGGTCACGGTTTATCCGGCGCACACGCCCGCAGAGGAGCTGCTCGCAGAAAAGCCCGACGGCATCATGCTCTCGAACGGCCCCGGCGACCCGAAGGAGTGTGCGGATATCATCAAAGAGGTGCGAAAGCTCTACGAGTCGGATGTGCCGATTTTTGCGATCTGTCTTGGTCACCAGCTCATGGCACTTTCAGCCGGGGCAGACACGCACAGGCTCAAATACGGGCATCGGGGCGGCAACCATCCGGTGAAGGATCTTAAGACGGGACGCGTCTACATCTCGTCGCAGAACCACGGGTATGTCGTCGATACCGACACGCTCGATGAGGCGGTAGTAAGGCCGTCCTTCGTGAACGTCAACGACGGCACAAACGAGGGGCTTTCCTATGTCGGTAAAAAAATTTTTACGGTGCAGTTCCACCCCGAGGCGTGCCCGGGGCCCACGGACACCGCGTATCTGTTTGACCAGTTTGTAGAGATGATGGGAGGAGAGAGTCATGCCGAAAAATAGAGAGATCAAAAAGGTGCTTGTCATCGGCTCCGGCCCGATCGTGATCGGGCAGGCTGCGGAGTTCGACTACGCGGGGACGCAGGCGTGCCGTTCCTTAAAGGAGGAGGGGATCGAGGTGTGCCTCGTGAACTCCAACCCGGCGACGATCATGACGGACAGGGATATCGCGGATCAGGTGTATATCGAGCCGTTGACCGCAGAGACGCTCGAGCAGATCATCTTAAAGGAAAAGCCCGACAGCGTTTTGCCGACGCTCGGCGGACAGGCGGGGTTAAACCTTGGCATGGAGCTGGCGGAGAGCGGATTTTTGGACGCACACGGCGTGCGTCTCATCGGAACGACGCCGCAGACGATCAAAAAAGCGGAGGACCGGCAGGAATTTAAGGACACGATGGAAAAGATCGGCGAGCCGGTGGCGGCGTCCCTCGTCGTGGAGTCGGTGGAGGAGGGCATCCGCTTTACGAATACGATCGGCTATCCGGTCGTCCTGCGCCCCGCCTACACGCTCGGCGGCAGCGGCGGCGGCATCGCGCACGACGAGACGGAGCTTGTTGCGATACTTGAAAACGGGCTGCGCCTAAGCCGCGTCGGTCAGGTTTTGGTGGAGCGCTGCATCGCAGGCTGGAAGGAGATCGAGTATGAGGTCATGCGCGACGCGGCGGGCAACTGCATCACGGTCTGCAACATGGAAAACATCGACCCGGTTGGCGTCCACACAGGGGATTCGATCGTCGTCGCGCCGTCCCAGACGCTTGGGGACAAGGAGTACCAGATGCTGCGCACGTCGGCGTTTCGCATTATCACCGAGCTTGGCATCACCGGGGGCTGCAACGTGCAGTATGCGCTTAAGCCCGATTCGTTTGAATACTGCGTCATCGAGGTCAACCCCCGCGTGAGCCGTTCGTCCGCGCTGGCCTCAAAGGCGACGGGCTATCCGATCGCAAAGGTGGCGGCGAAGATCGCACTCGGCTATGCGCTCGACGAGATCAAAAACGCGATCACCGGAAAGACGTACGCGAGCTTTGAGCCGATGCTCGACTACTGTGTCGTCAAGCTTCCGCGCCTGCCCTTCGACAAGTTTTTGAGCGCAAAGCACACGCTGACGACGCAGATGAAGGCGACCGGGGAGGTCATGAGCATTTGCGGCAGCTTTGAGGGCGCGCTCATGAAGGCGATCCGCTCGCTGGAGCAGCATGTGGACTGTCTGCGCTCCTATGACTTCTCGGATTTGAGTGAGCAGGAGCTGATCGAGCGCATGCAGATCGTGGACGACCGCCGTATTTATGTGATCGCGGAGGCGCTGCGAAAGGGTATCAACTACCGGACGATCAACGCCATTACGCAGATCGACGAGTGGTTTATTGACAAGATTGCGATCCTCGTGGAAATGGAGGAGCGGCTTTCGCATGAAACACTGACCGAAGCGCTGCTGGCGGAGGCAAAGCGTCTCGAATTTCCGGACAATGTGATCGCGCGTCTGGCGGGGACGACTGAGGATGCGGTGTGCGCGATGCGCGAATCGTACGGAATCCGTGCGGCGTTTCAGATGGTCGACACGTGCGCCGCGGAGTTTGCCGCGCAGACGCCGTACTTTTACTCGATGTATGGAAGCGCGGACGAGGCGGCCCGGTTCGGCTGTGGCGGGAAGCGGGCTGCGGGCGCATCGGCGAGTGGCGACAGACCGGGTCAGGACGGCTCTGTATCGGCGAGTGACGACAGGCCGGATCAGGGAACCTCACGGAGAGGAAAGGTTCTGGTGCTTGGCTCCGGCCCGATCCGCATCGGGCAGGGCGTGGAGTTCGACTACTGCAGCGTGCACGCGACGTGGGCGTTTGCCCGGGCGGGCTACGAGACGATCATCGTCAACAACAACCCCGAGACGGTCAGCACGGATTTCGACATCGCGGACAAGCTCTACTTCGAGCCGCTCACGCCGGAGGATGTGAAAAATATCGTGGACATCGAGAAGCCCGACGGGGCCGTCGTGCAGTTCGGCGGGCAGACCGCGATCAAGCTGACCGAGAGCCTGCAGAAGATGGGCGTGCCGATTTTCGGAACCGCGCCCGAGGACGTGGACGCGGCGGAGGACCGGGAGCTGTTCGATAAGATTTTGCAGCAGACCGGAATCCCGCGCGCAGCGGGCGGCACGGTGTTTACTGCGGACGAGGCGAAGCGGGTCGCAAACGAGCTGGGCTATCCGGTGCTCGTGCGCCCCTCCTACGTGCTCGGCGGGCAGGGAATGCAGATCGCCTACACCGACGAGGAGATCGAGGAGTTTATGGAGATCATCAACCGCATCGAGCAGGATCACCCGATCCTCGTCGACAAATATTTGATGGGAAAGGAGCTCGAGGTCGACGCGGTGTGCGACGGTACGGATATTCTGATTCCGGGCATCATGGAGCACATCGAGCGCACCGGCGTCCACTCGGGGGACAGCATTTCGGTTTACCCGGCGCCGACCGTAAGCGATACGGTGCAGGAGACGATCGCGGAGTACGCGCGCAGGCTGGCGAAGGCGCTGCACGTGAAAGGGCTGATCAACATCCAGTTTATCGCGGTCGGAGACGAGGTGTACGTCATCGAGGTCAACCCGCGCTCCTCGCGCACGGTGCCCTACATCAGCAAGGTGACGAACATCCCGATCGTCGCGCTTGCGACGGAGGTCATTCTCGGAAAGACGATCCGGGAGCTTGGATACACGCCGGGCTTACAGCCCGCCGCGGACTATTTTGCCATCAAAATGCCGGTGTTCTCGTTTGAAAAGATACGCGGCGCGGAGATCTCGCTGGGGCCGGAGATGAAATCGACGGGGGAGTGCCTTGGCATTGCAAAAAGCTTTGACGAAGCGCTCTACAAGGCGTTCTTAGGCGCAGGCGTCGTTCTGCCGCGACATAAGCAGATGATTATCACCGTAAAAAAGGCGGATCAGCCGGAGGCCGCCGCGGTGGCGAAGCGCTTTGAGGCGCTCGGCTACACGATCTACGCGACGCGCCACACCGCCCAGTGCCTGCGAGAGAACGGCGTGAAGGTGCGCAGGATCAACATGCTCCACCAGGAGTCGCCGACGGTCATGGATCTTTTGCTCGGCCATAAAATCGATCTTGTCATCAACACACCCACCCAGGGGCGCGACAAGAGACGGGACGGATTTCTGATCCGGCGTACCGCCATCGAGACGGGTGTGAATGTCATCACCTCGCTGGACACGGCGAACGCGCTGGCGCGCTCGCTTGCGGCGGGCGGGGAAAAGCGCTCGGTTGTGGATATCGCGGCGGTCTAAGAGCTGTAAGTAAAAAAGCGGGGTTTCCCGCTTTTTTGCCGGCAGCACTTGACATGCCGGGTGCTTCGATATATGATAGCTATGTGCGGTTCACCGCGCATACGATAAAACTACATAACCAAACAGGCTAGGGGTGCCCTTCGGGGCTGAGACAAACGAATGAACCCTCATTACTTGATCCGGATCATACCGGCGTAAGGAAGCAGCTTTCCGACAGTGCTTTATGCATGGAATGCACGACTCATTTGTTACCCCTCCTAAGAAGAAAAGGAGGATTTTTTTATGTGGAAAATGTTTGCAACCCAGATTGTCGACGGGGAGGAGGTCAGCTATCAGCTGACCACGCCAGGCTACGCGGCGCTCGTGCTGATCGCGCTTTTGTGCATCTGCGCTGCCGTGGCGCTCGTGCGGGGCTCTAAGACGGGCGGGAGCCGCATTGCCACGCGCCAGCTCATGTTTTCGGCGATGGCGATGGCACTGGCTACGGTGACGTCGATGATCAAGCTGTTTGAGGCGCCGATGGGCGGCTCGGTGACGCTGTGCAGCATGCTCTTTATCGTGCTCATCGGCTACTGGTACGGCCCGAAGGCGGGTATCTTAACGGGCGTTGCCTACGGCATTTTGCAGCTCATTATCGACCCGTATATCCTGACGCTTCCGCAGATGCTCGTGGACTATCCGCTGGCGTTCGGCGCGCTGGGTCTGTCGGGAATTTTTGCGAACAGTAAACATGGCTTGCAGAAGGGCTACCTGCTCGGCATTTTCGGGCGCTGGGTGTTCGCGTTTCTCTCCGGTTACATTTTCTTTGCCTACTACGCGTGGGAGGGCTGGAACCCGGTGGCCTACTCCGCGGCGTATAACGCGAGCTACATCGGCATCGAGGGAATCATCACACTCGTGCTCGTCTCGCTTCCGCCGATGCAGTCGGCCCTGCAGTCGGTGAAAAAGCTGGCGACGGACGAGGCGTAAAAAAAGATTGCCTTATCGCTTTTCCGGTAGTACGATGTGATATGGAAGACGGCGTCACAGGCGAAAATGGAAATATCCGGAGGAAAAGGAGACGATTGGCGTGTGTGCGGCGATTGAAGAAATGAGAATGGACAGCAGGACGGAAGGAAAGCCGGAGAGAACGGTCCAAACATACAGGACAAGGAGGAATTTATATGCAGAAAACAATCGAAAAATACAGGCTTGAGCGTGAGGAAAACCGGATATTTTTAAAGGAGATCCGGGAAAATCTTCTGGACTTCGGGCGACGTTTCCCCTCGCCGGCGGGAAGCTCGTATTATCTGGGAGACGACGGGACGCCGTGGACAGAACGCAAGAGGGAGACGTGGATCACCTGCCGCATGGCGCATGTGTACAGTATCGGGACGTTTCTGGGACATGCGGGAAGCGGAGAGCTGGTGGATCAGGCGCTGAAAGGCCTTAAGGGCGAGCTCCATGACCAAACGAACGGCGGATGGTATCCGGGTGTTACCGCAGAGGGAGCGATTCTCCCTGATAAACAGTGCTACGGGCATGCCTTTGTAATTCTCGCGGCATCCTCGGCGCTTCTGGCGAAAAGAGCGGGGGCGAAAGAGCTTCTTGAGGAGGCATTGGAGCTCTTCGACCGCAGGTTCTGGGATGAGCGGGAAGGGCTTGCCGTCGATACATGGAATACGGAATTTTCTGTTCTGGATGATTATCGGGGGCTCAACGCCAACATGCATACGGTAGAGGCATTTCTGGCTGTGGCGGATGCGACAGGACGGGAGCTGTATCGGGAGAGGGCAGGCCGGATCATTGACCGCGTAATTTCCTGGGCG
>CAMTZV010000084.1 GCA_947086625.1 uncultured bacterium
CGAGGAGGCGCCTGCGGCGCTTTCTCGCTGCTGACGCAGCTAACTTTGCTCATAAACTGGCGCTGTGCTCTGACGGGAAATATTCGTTCAGAGCCTGTTGCAGTTCAGCCCGCGCCATTCGCAAAGGCTCCTGTGGAGCTTTCCCGCTGCTGACGCAGCTAACTTTGCTCATAAACTGGCGCTCCGCTCTGACGGAAAGTATTCGTTCAGAGCCAGGCTCGAAAATCCTTCGGATTTCCTCGCTGTGGCGTATCCGCCAGAGAAATTTGAAAAAATCCAGTCACTCATGCAAGCATGGTGTCTGAATTTTTTCAAATTGCCCTGGCTCTGAACGAATGCAAAAAGTGCTTGATATTTTACCGCATAGCGTATAGAATAGGAAGAGGCACGCAATACAACATATAGGGGTTTTGAGTATGGATTTGACGGTAAAACTACAAGCGTTTGAGGGGCCGCTTGATTTGCTCCTGCATCTTTTAGACAAGAATAAGGTGAATATCTACGATATTCCGATCGTGGAGATCACAAATCAATATATGGAATATATCCGGGAAATGCAGCGCCACGACCTGAATGTGATGAGCGAGTTTCTGGTGATGGCAGCAACGCTGCTGGATATCAAGGCAAAAATGCTGCTTCCCGCGCCCGAGACGACGGAGGACGAGGAGACGGAGGATCCGCGCGCGCAGCTTGTCCAGCAGCTTCTTGAATACAAGATGTACAAATACATTTCAGGTGAGCTGAAGGATCTGCAAATGGATGCGAGCCGAGTGCTGTTTAAGGTTCCGACGATCCCGCAGGAGGTGGCGGCTTATGAGGAGCCCGTTGATCTGGATGCGCTTGTCGCGGATCTGACGCTGGAAAAGCTGAACGATATTTTCCGTTCCATCATGAAAAAGCAGGTGGACAGGATCGATCCGATTCGTTCCAGATTCGGAAAAATCCAGAAGGAGGAGCTTTCACTTGAGGAGTGTATGGCGTCGCTGGAAAGCTACGCAAAAAGCCATCGGCAGTTCAGCTTTCGCGGTCTGCTTCACGGGGCGAGGAGCAAGACGGAGATCATCGTGACCTTTCTCGCGATTCTTGAGCTGATGAAGGTCGGGGCAATCCTCATCACGCAGGAGGAGATTTTTGATGATATCCAGATCACCTCGCAGATCGCGGCATAATGCAAGAAGTAAAAAACAGATTTAATAAAAGAGATGTCGGCAGGCTGCATATCGCAGAGAGATAAAGCTGCTCTGGGCATTTACGGGGAGATTTATGGAAAATCAGGATTTCAAAGCGGTCATTGAATCAATTTTGTTTACGATGGGTGAATCCGTGGAGCTTTCAAAGATCGCTGCGGCGATCGAGCTGGATAAGCAGGAAACGAAAAGGCTTTTGGATGAGCTGATCACGGACTATGAGCAGGCCGGACGTGGGATTACGATCATTGAGTTAGACGGTGCTTACCAGATGTGTACACGGCCCGAGATGTACGAATATCTGATCCGTATCGCCAGGCAGCCGAAGCACCGGGTTTTGACGGACGTGCTTTTGGAGACGCTCTCCATTATTGCCTACAAGCAGCCGATCACCCGGATGGAGATCGAAAAAATCCGCGGCGTCTCCTGCGATCACGCGGTCAACAAGCTTCTGGAATACAATCTCATTCAGGAGCTGGGACGACTGGATGCACCGGGTAAGCCGCTTTTATTCGGCACGACGGAGGAATTTCTGCGAAGCTTTGGCGTGCACTCCATCGACGAGCTTCCGGTTCTCGACTCCGATCAGGTGGAGGAGTTCCGACAGCAGGCCGAGGAGGAGATGCAGGTGCAGCTCAATATATAGAGCGCAGTGCCAATCAGCGCGCATTTCAAACGACACGCCGCGGTGCTGTTGCGGCGATTCCGTATACATATCATGATAAAAATACTCTGTGTTGGAAAAATAAAAGAAAAATTCTACCGCGACGCGCTGGCGGAGTACGAAAAGCGCCTGTCGCGTTACTGCAAGCTTCAGATCATTGAGGTGTCGGACGAGAAAACGCCGGAGAAGTGTCCGGAGGCCATGACGCAGCAAATTTTGGAGAAGGAGGCGTCCCGTCTGCGTGCACACATCCGCGATACGGATTATGTCATTGCTCTGGCAATCAAAGGCAGGGCCTATGACTCCCCTGCTTTTGCAAAGCATATGGAATCGCTCGCGGTTTCCGGAGCTGGCACGATTGTATTTGTGATCGGTGGCTCATTTGGGTTACATAATTCTATATTATGTCAATCTGATGAGCAGATCAGTTTTTCCGATATGACGTTCCCGCATCAGTTGATGCGGGTGATTTTGCTGGAGCAAATCTATCGGAGCTGGCGGATCCGGAATCATGAGCCGTACCACAAGTGAGGGCGGAAACAGACTTGCCGCTGCCACCCTCGTTTTTGCCCTCTATAGCGCTTGTAAAATCATGATATGATATTCTTCATCCAGTATAATGCGTCTCAGCACATCGTTGACGCAGTCATCCCGAATCGCATCGATATGCATTTTGTACTGCTGGATCGCCGCTTTTTCAGCTTCCAGATCGGCCTGCAGCATCTGCGGAATGCGATCGGGAAGAACGAGGCAGGACGGCGACCACAGACCGTCTGGCTTTGCCTCAAAGCAGACGTTTCCGCCGAGTAGATGAATCAGCTCCCCAAGCTTTTGCAGATGCATCATTTCCGCCATTGCGATGCCAAGAATTGTCCGGGCAAGCGGGCAGAGCTCATCGGACATGCGGTTTTCGTTGTTGATGTACTGTAAAATGGCGGACAGCTCTGACACCGAGCCGCAGTAATCGACCGTCAGCAGCTCGGCATATCTGGGGTTTCGCCCTCTCACCTGTATGGGCGGGTACGGGAGATCCGCCATGATTGGCCGGACTCCCTGCATATTGCAGTTGTTCACCAGCAGATTTCTGTTTTTTTCCATCTTATATCTTTGTCTCCTGAAACAGTATCATATTATTGTATGACTGTAATGTCTGTTGTGCCACCGCCTTACTTGTAATTTAACCGTTGGATGTGTATAATAAAACAGAAAAATTCAGGCCAATGATTTTTTGGGACAGGATCTATGATATACATTTTCACTGCTTTGTACTGTGAAGCGCATGCGCTGATCAGGCGGCTTCAGTTGGTAAAAAATCAAAAAACGACGCGTCTGCAGGAATTTTACAATGAACAATCCGGGATCCGGCTTACCATTACGGGCGTCGGTGAAATCGCTGCCGCTGTGGCAGTCAGCAGCATTTGTACGGCTTATCCTCCGGCGGAGGACGATCTGATGCTCAATATCGGAACGTGCGCGTATACACGGAGTGCAGGCGCGCCGCAGACCCGGGTGTTTGAGGATGGAGAAGGTGTGTTTCTCTGCAATCAGATTTTTGAGCAGGCAACGGGCAGAAGCTTTTATCCCGACATGCTTTACCGTCATCCGTTTCGGGAAGCGTCGATTGTGACGGGTAGGATGCCGTGGAACGCGGATGCCGGCGGTGCCTCAGACAATGACATTGGACATGCGGGCGCGGGGGTTGACGGGAACGGATATGGCGGCAAAACGTCCGGCGATGCAAAGCTTTTTCATGTAAGAAATGACATGCTCTATGACATGGAGGCGGCCGGCGTCTATCAGGCGGGCGTGCATTTTTTCGGCCCTCATCAGATGATCTTTTTGAAAATCGTCTCCGATTTCGGGACGGCGGACGGTGTTTCGCCCGGGCAGGTGGAGCGTTTGATGGAAATGCACGGGGATGCGCTGCTTACCTTTATCGGTCAGCTCCTTGAGAGAATGACAGACGAAAGACAAAGGGATACATCGCCGGAAGCAGAGCTGGCCGATAAGCTCTGCCGGGATCTGCACTGCTCTAAGACGATGGAGGCTTCCCTGAAACAGCACCTTCACTATCTGGCGCTTGCAGGAGCGGATGTCTGTCTGCTCATTCAGAATTTATATAAGGAAGGGATTGTCCCGTGCAGGGATAAAAGAGAGGGAAAACTGCGCCTTGAAGAACTTAAACAAACATTATTTTAACCCGTTTTTTTCACATATATACGTGGAGACGGCGGTGTTGGGGCATCCTTTCACACGGCGCATCCTCGCAAAATTCCCGGCGGCAGAAATCATTGAAATCCGCCACTACAAGGATGTGTTCTGCCGCAGCCATCAGAGCAGCGCCCTGCAGCACCGCTCGCAGAAGCTGATTCTGGCGGCAAAGCAGGGAACGCTTGTCTATGAGGGCGCGCCGGTCTGCCAGAGCTTTGGCAATCGGTATTTTTACTATACGTCCTGTGCGATGAACTGTATCTTTGACTGCGCATACTGCTATCTGAAGGGAATGTATCCGTCCGCAAATATCGTGATTTTTGTAAATCTCGAGGATATCTTTGCAGAGGTTGCGCAGATTTTGCGCATGCATCCGCTGTACCTGTGCGTCTCCTATGACACGGATTTGCCGGCGCTTGAATCGATTGCCGGATACGTGCGGGAGTGGTGCGCGTTTGCGGGAAAGCATGCGGATTTGAAGCTGGAAATACGGACGAAATGCGCGGATCCGGCACTTTTTGCGCGGGAAACGCCGTCTCCGAACGTGATCTATGCGTTTACGCTCTCGCCGCAGGCGGTGATCGATGCGTTTGAGCATCACACGCCCTCGCTTGCAAAGCGACTTTCCTGCGCGGCGGCGCTCCTGCAGGCGGGCTGCGCGGTGCGGCTGTGCTTTGATCCGATGATCTATGTGAAGGGCTGGGAAAGACATTATGAAACGATGCTGGCGCAGGTGTACGATCGGATTGACATGGATAAAATCGTGGACGTGAGCGTCGGGACATTCCGTATTTCGCAGGATTATCTGAAAAACATGCGAAGGCAGGAAACGAAATCGGCCGTCGTCTGGTTCCCGTTTCAGTGCGAAAGGGGCTACTGTCATTATCCCGACGCGCTGATGGAGGAGATGGAGGCTTTTTTAACCGGGCGGCTGGCAGGGCGGATTCCGGAGGAGAAAATATTTCGATGGGATATGGAAACAACGGAGCATGGAAAAGCATGAACCAGGCTGCAAAAACAGGGCAGCAGAAAAAAGAAGCGGCGATCGTCACAGGGGCCTCCTCCGGCATCGGCCTTGCGGTGAGCCGCAGGCTGGCTGCGCTCGGGTATGAGGTGTTCGGCATCGGTCGGCATTTCGAAGCGCTACCGTCCACGGAAGATCACGCATTTCATCCGATCGTCTGTGACGTTCTTGACACGGAAAAGCTCTGTGCGTGCGCAAAGCAGATCGCGGCAGAGTATACGGTCCGCGTGCTCGTGAACAACGCGGGCGTCGGATATTACGGGCTGCACGAGGAGCTGAGCCCGCAGAAAATCAGCGAGCTTGTGCGGACAAACCTCGAGGCGCCGATGATTCTGTCGCAGCAGCTTTTGCGGCACTTGAAGCAGCAGAGGGGTTATATCATCAACGTTTCGTCGGTGACGGCAAACGCATCCAATCCGCACGGGTGCGCCTACGGCGCGACAAAGGCGGGGCTTTCGAGCTTTTCGCGCAGCCTGTTTGACGAGACGCGAAAATACGGCGTGAAGGTTGTGACGATCGCGCCGGATATGACGGATACGGCGCTGTACCGGAACGCGGATTTTGCGACGGGAGACGAGCCGGAGTCGTATCTGTCCCCGGAGGAGGTTGCGGACGCCGTGGAATATGTGCTGGCGCAGCGCGACGGGCTGGTCGTGACCGAGCTTACACTGAGGCCGCAGCTCCACCGAATCAAGCGAAAGCGGTAAGATCCATTAGAGTATCGGCAAAAGCAATCCGCCTAGCGCTCTTTTCGCCACTGGCTTGGCGGAATTCCATATACATTTTTGAACGCTCTTGAAAAATGAAGCTGGTTCGGGTATCCGACCGCAGTGCCGATATCCTTAGCGTGGTGTCCTTCATTTTTGCCGTATAAAATCGGTCGGTGGAGTGGCAGACCGGATTATCGGCGGAAAGCCTGGCGTGCATGAGCGCCTCCTTGACGGAATACGAGGCGATGCAGGTATATTTCCGGTGTATATAGGAATAGATACAAGAAAGGACAGGGCACAGTCGATGCGCTGTCTCTTCTTGTTATAAAAGTTTTGGGAGACAGGTTCTCCACTTATTGTAATTTACCGGAAGGCTGTGTATAATAAAATTGTCTCTGTTTACGACGCTAACAAAGTTTTTGAAATGTATATAGCGTTTTCGGGTAGTGTTTTGTTTGAAAGAAAGCAGGCAGATAAATGGGAAACATGGAAATAAAGCAGATAAAATGGGAAGAATTAAGCATATCCAACGACTTTCTGTTCGGGAAGGTCATGCAGGATCCGGAGCTGTGCAAAGAATTACTGCAGAGGATACTGTCGGATTTGAAAATTGATCGTGTTGAATATCCGGAATTGCAGAAGCGTATCGATGTAGATACAGACGCCCATAGCGTCAGGCTGGATGTGTATGTAAAGGACGAAAAAGAGACGGTCTATGACATCGAGATGCAGGTCAGCAATACGAAGGAGCTGCCAAAGAGAAGCCGATACTACCAGGGGATGATCGATCTGCAGCTCATTGACAGAGGGCAGCATTATAAAAAATTAAATCGAAGCTATATTATATTTATCTGTCCGTTTGACCTGTATGGGAAAGGACGTCATATTTATACCTTTGAAAATATCTGTAAAGAGGATAACAG
>CAMTZV010000085.1 GCA_947086625.1 uncultured bacterium
CGTGTTGCCCGCCGCGTTCGTATATCCGGTCTTGCCGCCCGTGCAGTAGTCGTAGAGATAGCTGGCATCTCCCCGGAAAGCATAGAGCATTTTGTGGTGGTTGTGCAGCGGTGTCTCGTCCACATGCTTGTTTGTCGGCGGAATCGTGTACGACTTTGTGCCCGCGATGATGCGGAACGTCTCGTTGCGGTATGCCTCCGCCGCGATCAGCGCCATGTCGTGAGCGCTTGTCCAATGGTCCTCGTCCGGCAGGCCGTTCGGATTGTTGAAATGGGTGTTCGTACATCCGAGGCTCTCCGCGCGATCGTTCATCATCTTCGTGAAATTTTCCATCGTTCCGCCGATGTGCTCACCGATCGCCCACGCGCACTCGTTCGCCGACTCCAGCATCATGCCGTAAAGGCATTCCTCCATCGTCATCTCCTCGCCGATATCGCGGCTGATGTGCGACGTATCCCCCTCGTTTTTGTACACCGCATCCTGCGAAAAGGTAACGATCTCATCCATCCTCGTATGTTCGAGCGCCAGCAGCGCGGTCATAATCTTTGTGATGCTCGCGGGATAATTGACCTCGTCCATCTCGCGTTCAAAGAGGATCGTACCCGTTGAAATCTCTATGACGCACATGGAGGGCGCCTCGACCTTTGGCATCTTTGGCCACGTCTCCTTCGCGTATGCCGGTGTAGCGAGACATGATACACACAAAAGCACCGCGAACAGAGCGCTTATCGGTTTTGTTAATTTTTTCATAGTTTCCTCGTTTTGGTCTTGATTTTATTTTTTTCCTATTATAGTATAATATCCGAAAAAATGATACGCAATACTTTCTTTCTATTTTTGTAAAATATTTGTAACAGTTTAGCATAGATCACGCCGCTGGGGCGCGCGCCATTCCAGACAAAGAGAAAAGGGGGAACTTTAATTATGAGACTTCGCAATATTCCGGGGGCAGAGGAGGCGGTTGCAGCCTGCCCGTTTGTAATCCATGATCCATATTCATTTCGGGGAAGGTGGGCGGAGATCTTTGGAAATGAGCGGCCCATCCACATCGAGGTCGGCATGGGGAAGGGTCAGTTTCTCTTTGGGCAGGCCGAGGCGAATCCGAACGTAAATTATATTGGCATCGAGCGCTACACAAGCGTCCTTCTGCGCGCGATCCAGAAGCTCGACAATGAAAATCCTCCAAAAAACATCCGCTTTTTATGTGTTGACGCGGCAGAATTAAACGATATTTTTTCAGAAAACGAGATTTCCGGCATCTATCTTAATTTTTCCGATCCATGGCCGAAGGAGCGCCATGCGCACCGACGCCTGACGTCCGACGCATTTTTAGCGCGCTATGATAAGATTCTGATCCCGGGCGGAACGATCGAGTTTAAGACCGATAACCGCGCGCTTTTTGACTTTTCACTTGAGGAAATCGGCGTGTCGCACGCGTTCGAGGTTGTGCAGTTCACCTGTGATCTGCACCGCACACCGCAGCTTTGCGCGGGAAATATCATGACCGAGTACGAACGGAAATTTTCAAAGCTCGGAAAACCGATCTGCAAGCTCATCGCCGTGCACAAAAAAAACGACATTGCATAGGCTAAATAAAAAGCCTATGCGACATCGATTTTTCTGTTCCTGCAAACACAGAGTCCGGCGCTGCGGCCCGCTTCAGGAGAAGTGCTGCTGTATCTACGCCTCGTTTCAGGAAATTATAAGACTCTTAAACTGCATTTAAGGGAAACGCTGCTTCACGTCACAAATTCGGCACAGGAAACGCCTTCATCAGCATTTCCCTGAAGCGCGAGATCCACATGCAGCGGCTCCCGCCTTTTCCACAAATACGAGATGTACCAGTCGCGCACGGGTGTCGGCTCAAAAAAGAGCGGCGAGCAGATACTCCGCGTCCGGACGCCCGAATCCGCTTTACCCGCCAGAAAGACAGAGGTCGGCCCGCTGCTGCCGCCGATGATCGCCACCGCGGCCGCCGCTTTATCGCCCGTCTCCCGCGTAATCGGGGAATCCCCCTTTGTCCGCGCCTTTAAGAGATAGCTGTTCGGGGGAAGCTCCGGCTTTGTGTAGTACGTCACCGACTCGTAATGCGTCGGATAGACCATCTCCTCACCGAGCAGCTTTAACGTTTCCTCCGCCATCTCCTGTGCCTCCACGCGCGTGATGCACAGCGTAAACGGCTCCCCCGTGACGGCATGGGTCAGCGGGATTTCCTGCTCTTCCCCGGTCAGATGAAAATGCGCTCCGGGCAGCGTAACCTCGTCCTCGTCAAAAACTGCCGTAAGGCCCGTAAGATCCTCGCAGTGCCCCTCGTCCCAGTCATACTGCGCGCGGCTTAACACCCATCCGTAATCCGTATCCAGACCGTAATGCGTCACGCACATCAGGGAAACCGGATCGTTTTTCATATCCGCAGCATCCACACAATCCGGCACATAGGTGAGCGTGCTGCTTCCTCGCGACGGAAGCTCCCGCTCACCCCGCAAAAGCTTTACATGCACATGCGGCCCGGTCGGATTGTCGAGCTGGATGCGCGCAAAGCGCTCCTCGTTAAAATTGTCGCCGTCAAAGCCCTCCGCCTGATAGTGCTGCGTAAATTCCTGCAATGCCTTCGGATCGATTCTCTTGCAGTAATCCAGCACAAGCCCGCCGGGGCACGTATAGCACGATAAGAGCTTCCACGTCTCACCATACCACTCGATACTCTGATCGATACGGCGCTCCGTCGTTTCCATCATAGGCGTCCGGCTCTCCTCCATCCCCTCAAACGCAGGCTGTTCCGATGTATCCTCCGGCTCGCACTGTCCTCCGTAAGCCTCTATGTACTGGCTTCCCCAAAAATTTTCCTCGAATAAGACCTTCCACCCGCTCAACTGACGCCTCCTCTAAATCTGAATCACAATATCCTCTTCCTTTGCAAACACGGACGCATACTGCGGCAGTCCAAACCTCCGCACAAAAAGCTCGCATTTGCACAAAAACAGGTAATACGGGTTCAATCCGCTGTCATACAGGCTCTCGAAATTGCCCTGCCCCTTGGAAATCACAACATCCGCCGCAAGCAGCGCCTCCCGCGCCTCGGCTGAGAGCTCCTTTAGCACCGTGCCCGGCATCGCGCTCCCGTTTCCGATACAGTGCGCCACCTGATCAAGTCCCACCTCTGCGGCATCCTCCAGTGTCGCATCGTTTAACACGTCCGCTCCGCGCACGAGCACCGTGACGGAAAGCTTCGGCCAGCGCTCCTGTAAAAGCTTCAGAAAGAGCTTGTCCAGAACGATCTCCCCGCAGTTATCGGCGGCGTAGACGAGCTGCCCGGCGTTTTTGAGATCCCTCTCAAATTTCTCATACGTCTGCCCGGAAATGTGCTCGTTGGCCGCTTTTTCCAGAATCTGTGCGAGCACGTCCTCGTTTACGTCGTCAAGTGCGCCGAAATCAATGTAGTTTCCGGCGCACACATATTTGATACACGTATACAGAGGGTTTTCGGATGCGCGCACCTTCTGCTCCAGCGCATCCTCCTGCGCGAGCATAAGCCGATTATACCGACGCTTTAAGGCACGGTAATCAACCGTCTCCCCAAAATACGCCCGGTGCAGCCCATCCGCCTGCATCGAAAGCCACGGAGCGGATTCCGCCTGCCCGTGCTCATATATAATTTTCAGTAATTCATGCATAAATGCAGATTTTTTCCGCTCATCCGTGCATGTTCGGATGCGCTGCTCCTGCTTTTTGATGATACAGGAGATACACGTTACATTTGCCGTCATAGCGCACCTCTCTAATCCGGGCAGTTTGCCGCGTCGATCGCGATGACAAGCAGCATTCCCATCAGCTCGTCCTCCGGGCTTTCAAAATCGATCACATACGTGTCGCCCCAGTGAAAAAGCTCCTTTGAAATGTGGATGATCGGCCGTTCTCCCGCAAGCACATCGTAATCCCAGCCCATCAGATCACCCTGCACGCTCCACCCGTTAAAATCGATCTCGTAGCGCGGAAAGAAAAGCGTAAATTCCTTTCGGATCTCACCGATCAGGTGCCCGTTCATCTCGATCTCAAACGCGGGAAGCAGCCTGAAAAGCTTCTGATGAATGATGCCGATCTCACAGCCGTTCTCGTCGTACACGTGAAGCTGATGACCGAGCGCCAAAAACTCTGCCTTTACAAAATATTTCGGCTTTCCGGCCTCATCGTAGATGTCATACGAATCCGTCCAGGAAAATACCCTCTGTTTGATCAATAACCGCATAGCCGCTCCGATCCGTTACAGCGGCTTAAAATCCGAAGCCGGATGCTTGCACCACGGGCAGATAAAATCATCGGGGAGCGTCTCTCCCTCATAGACATACCCGCACACCGTACAGATAAAGCCCTTCTTGGGCGCAGCCTTCGGCGCCTGCTTGATATTTTTCTGATAGTACGCGTAGGTGACGGAAGGGTCGTCGCCAAGCACTTTCGCATCCGTCACGTCCGCTAAAAAGAGCGTGTGCGTGCCGAGATCCACCGTGCTGACCACCTTCGCAGAAATCATGGCGTTTGTCTCCTCCGTCAGATAAATGACGCCGTTGTCCGCGCGGGAAAACGTAATTTCCTTTGTCTTGTCCACATTCGCGCCGCTCTGGAAGCCCCAATGACGATACGTGTCAAAGCTGGACTTCTCCGTCAGAACGGACACGTTAAATACACCCGTCCGCAGGATCATATCGTGCGTATAATTTTTCTTATTAACCGCGATTGTGATGCAGTTCGGCTCGGTCGTCACCTGAATTGCGGTATTGATGATGCAGCCGTTATCCTTGCCGTCCTCCCTCGCCGTCAAGACGAATAAGCCATAGCTTAAACGATACATTGCCTGATTGTCCATACGATCAACCTCCTTTTCAATGGCAGCTGTGCTCTCCGCAGCCGTGATCTCCGCAGCTGTGCTCCTCACTCTCATGGTGATGGCTGCACGTCGTATCCGGGTCGTAGTCCAGATTTCCGGCTAAAAACGCCTCCACCTGCGCGTCCGCATCGCCGCTTGCGCCGGGATACAGCTTGATTCCTGCCTCCGCCAGAGCCGCGCGTGCGCCGCCGCCGATCCCGCCGCAGATAAGCACATCCACGCCGCCCCCAAACAAAAAGCCGGCCAGCGCGCCGTGACCCTGTCCGTTCGTGCCGACAACCTCGGAGGAAACTATTTTTTTGTCCTCCACCTCATACACCTTGAACTGCTCGGTATGCCCGAAATGCTGAAATACCTGTCCATCCTCATAAGTAACCGCTATCTTCATGCTTGATTTCCTCCTTTATAAAACCAGACTTAAAGCTCTTCCTCATCCTCTTCCGGTTCCTCCCACACGATCAGCTTTATCTTTTCCTGCTGCACGTGCGTATGGCTCACCGCAAAAACGACTGCGCTCGCCAGCAGCAGCCAGTGATGCAGCGTTACGGCGCATAGCAAATAGACAATGCACGGAATCTCCACAAGAATCAGTCTGCGCTCCCTCGTCTGCCTTTTTCTATATAATAACCAGATGATCCAATATGCAATCACCAGAGCAGCGTTTCCGAACAGATACAGGAAAAACGCCCACATCGAGTGAAAGCCTTCCTTTGACACGCCAAGCTGAAAGATCATGAGCAGCATCGTCGTAATGCGCGTCACCTTCTCCACACTGTCAACCCAGCTCTTAATATAACAGCCCGTCGTCTCCTGTTTTCTTACGGTAAAAAAAATATTCGGCAGGAGCAGCAGCGCCACGATGATAAGTCCCATCAGGCTAAGCCACCCCATGCCAAGCTCTCCCGCCAGAAAGACCCGGGTCGGACCATCTGCCGAACCGATCGAACCCAAATCCATACCTCCCTAAGCAATCTTAAACTCACCGGACTTTATTTTGAAGGAATGAACCGTGCGATCCTTCCTGCAAACTCGTTAAAGTTCTGTGTCTGCAAAATGACACGTCCGGGACCGGTAAGCTTTGTGAGGAATAAGCCCTCGCCGCCGAAAAAGATATTTTTCAAACCCTTAACCGTCTCGATCTCATAGTTGACCGTTTTCTCAAAGGCAACCACGTTTCCGGTATCCACCTTGATGACCTCGCCCGGAGCAAGCACCTTTTCCACCTTATTTCCGTCGATCTCAAGGAATACCATGCCCTGTCCGTGAATGTCCTGCAAAATAAAACCCTCGCCGCCGAAAAATCCCGCTGAAAGCTTCTTTGTAAACGCAACGCTCAGCTCTACCGTATTTTCGGAGCACAGGAACGCCCCCTTCTGCGCGATCAGCCCGCCGCACGCCCCGATATCGACCGGAAGCACCTCACCTGCAACGGTCGACGCAAACGCGATGGATGAGCCGGGACGCTCCGCCTTATAGGTCGCCATAAAAAGCGACTCGCCGGAAAACATCCTGCCAATGCTTCTGCCAAGCCCGCCTCTCATGTTGGAGTCCATCGACACGCCCTCACTCATCCATGCCATTCCGCCGGACTGCGTGTACATGCACTCTCCCGCCTGGTCAAAGGTTACCTCAACTGCCGGCATCGTATCGCCGATTACTTCATATCTCATGATAAAACCCCTCCTGATGTTTTTTGTTACTTCTACTATAACATTCCTTCCGCCAGTTTGAAACATATTTTTGTGTCTTTTCGCTTTCGTTTTGTGCGCAAATCTCCTTATGCGGGCGTGCGCATAATAAAAGAAAACCGCCTCTCCTGTTTTCAGGAGAAGCG
>CAMTZV010000086.1 GCA_947086625.1 uncultured bacterium
CAAAGGCGCCTGCGGCGCTTTCCCGCTGCTGACGCAGCTAACTTTGCTCATAATCTGGCGCTCCGCTCATCGACTGTGAGACGTGCTCATTCATGCAAGCATGATTCGCCCATCTTACAGTCGATGGTTGAGCTGTTACGCCCATACTACATTTTTTTTGTAAAATTTCGGCATCTGTGTTATACTGAAAGGCATGAATACGGAAATTGTTAAAATCGACCCGCGGGCGATCGACCAGAAGGTCCTTGCGCGGGCAGGTGAGATCTTAAAGAACGGCGGGCTTGTGGCGTTTCCGACGGAGACGGTGTACGGGCTGGGCGGCGACGCGCTAAATGCGCAGGCATCGCAGAAAATATACCGTGCAAAGGGGCGCCCCTCGGACAATCCGCTGATCGTACACATCGCGGACATGGAATCGCTGGAGGCGATCGTGGAGCGGACGCCGCCTGAGGCGTATGTGCTGGCGGAGCGCTTCTGGCCGGGGCCGCTTACGCTCATTTTGAAGAAGAACGGGCGGATTCCATATGAGACGACAGGCGGTCTGGACACGGTTGCGGTGCGGATGCCCTCGGATGCGGTCGCGCGGGCACTCATCAAAGCGTCCACCGGGTATATAGCGGCTCCGAGCGCAAACCTCTCCGGGCGGCCGAGTCCGACCGAGGCGGCGCATGTAAAGGAGGATTTAGACGGCAGGATCGGGCTGATCCTGGACGGGGGCGCGGCCTGCATCGGCCTGGAATCGACGATTGTGGATCTGACGGAGGATGTTCCGACGGTTCTTCGGCCCGGCTACATCACGCTTGAGATGCTGCGGGAGGCGCTGGGTGAGGTGCGCATTGATCCGGGTCTGATCGCGGACGACGCGAAGGAGAGGCCGAAGGCGCCGGGCATGAAGTACCGCCACTATGCGCCGCGCGCAAATTTAAAGATCGTGGAGGGGGAGAGCGACGCGGTTGTGCGCGAGATCAACCGGCAAACGAAGGAGCTTCTCTCTCATGGCGCGCAGGTGGGCATTCTGGCCGCCGAGGAGACAAAGCTGCGCTACGAGGCGGGAACGGTCATCAGTATCGGCGCGCGGGAGGATGAGAGAGTAATTGCAAGGCATCTCTACGGCAGTCTGCGGGAGTTTGATGCGCTTGGGGTGGATGCGATCTTTTCGGAGAGCTTTTCGGCTGCGGGCGTTGGACAGGCAATCATGAATCGTCTCTTAAAGGCTGCGGGCCATCAGGTATTGGAGGTGTAAGTATGTGGGACAAGGTGATTTTTGTGTGCAGCAGCGGGACTGCTCGTGCGCCGATGGCGGCTGCGCTTCTGCAGGAGTGCAGCTTAAAGCGGGACATTCAGGTTGAGGCGCGCGGGCTGGTCGTTCTCTTTCAGGAGCCGTTAAACCAGAAGGTTTCCGCGGTGATGATCAGCAACGGCATCAACATGGAGGGCTACATGTCAAAGCAGCTCGTCGCGGCGGATGTGGACGAGCATACCCTCGTTCTGGTGATGGAGGCGAAGGATATCCCAAAGACGCTCGCGATCATCGGGCAGGAGCGTCTTTCGCAGGTGGAGGTGCTCACGACGCTGGTCGGCGAGGAGCTTGAGATCATGGACCCTTACGGCGCGCCGCTTCCCTCGTACGGGCTGTGCTTCGAGTCCCTCTCCAAGACGATCAAAAAGCTGGCGGCGAAGTTAAATGAATGGGATGATTCGGACGGGTCTGCGCATGTATCGTGCTGACCGTAAGAATACGTAGCGGCAGTAACTGTTCAGAGCTGCTTTGAACGGTTACGAGCGGACAGGAGGAAACGAATGAGTGACAAGAGAAGCGATTATATTAGCTGGGACGAGTATTTTATGGGCGTGGCGATGCTCTCCGGTATGCGCTCGAAGGACCCGAATACGCAGGTGGGCGCATGTATTGTCAGCCATGACAATAAGATCCTGTCGATGGGCTACAACGGGTTTCCGACGGGCTGCTCGGACGACGAGTTTCCGTGGACGAGGGAAGGCGACCCGCTGGACAACAAATACCTGTATTCGACGCACAGCGAGCTGAACGCAATCTTAAATTACCGCGGCGGCAGTCTTGAGGGCGCGAAGCTGTATGTGTCGCTGTTTCCGTGCAACGAGTGCGCAAAGGCAATCATCCAAAGCGGCATCAAAACGGTCGTCTATGACAGCGACAAGTATGAGCACACGCCCTCGGTCATTGCCTCGAAGCGGATGATGGACGCGGCGGGTGTGCGCTACTATAAATATTCCCGGACAAATCGAGAGATTAAGCTAAATGTATAGACTTTTTTGCCAAAAAAAGGTATACTAGCCGTTAAAAGGTGTATCAAAAAACGGGTGAGAGGCGATGAAAAATAACAGAGAGGTGATCCAATCGCTTTCAATGGTCATGCAGTTCGGGATCAATATGCTCGTCCCGATCCTTGCATGTACGCTGTTTGGCGCATGGCTCGGTGAAAAGACAGGCATCTCATGGCTGGCAGTCCCGTTTTTTGCAGTCGGGGCGCTCGCCGGCATGAGAAATGTTTTTTTGTTTGCGCGCAGGATCTACGCGCCGAAGGAAAAAGAGAAAGAAAAGGAAAAGGATAAAACAGATGCTGAAGAGATTAAATGAGGCATTGCCGGGCCTGCTTTTGGGAATAATTATATACGGCGCGTTGTTTCAGGTGATCGGCGTCTGGTTTGTGCAGGAAAAGCTGCTCTATTCGACGGGTCTGTGGATCGGGATCGGGTGCGCCGTCTTTATGGCGGTTCACATGGCGGTATCCATCGAGGATGCCGTGAGCCTAGGCACGGAGGACGGCGCGAAGAAAAAGACAATCGCATCGGCGATGTTTCGCTATGTGATTGTGCTGCTTGTGTTTGTAGTCATGGAATTTTTTAATCTCGGTATGCTGCTCCCGGCATTTTTCGGAGTGCTGGGGCTTAAGGCTTCTGCATACATGCAGCCATTGTTTTACCGGCTGTCAAAAAAAAAGGATCATTATGACGAAGCGTCAGCTTCTGGCGAAGATCATATGATGAACAATGAATGAAACGTGCCGCACTTAGCGGGCGGCATGTGGTAAAGGAGGTGAAAATTTGGAATATGGAATTTTAATGGCCGCTGATTCGGAAGTGGATTTTATGATCCACGGGCTGTTTTCCTATGAGCTTTTCGGGCAGACGGTATGGATCACGACCTCTCATATGTGCATTCTGCTCGTGATGCTTCTGCTGCTCATTTTTGCGATTGCCGCAAACATCAAGATGAAGCGGGCAAGGGAGGTTCCCGATACGTTCCAGAATATCGTGGAGCTTGTCGTGGAAAAGCTGGATGGCATGGTGGAGAACACCATGGGGCATAACGCGAAATATTTTGCGAACTATGTGGGGACGATCTTCTGTTTCATTTTGCTCAGCAATATTTCCGGCTTGCTCGGATTGCGGCCGCCGACAGCAGATTACGGCACAACGCTCGCGCTTGCGCTGATGACGTTTAGTATCATCACGTTTCAGAAGTTCAAGCACCAGCATGTATCCGGTGTGCTTAAAGGCTTATGCGACCCGTGGCCGTTCTGGGCGCCGATCAACTTAATCGGCGACTGTGCGATCCCCGTATCCATGTCGCTGCGTCTGTTCGCGAACGTGCTCTCGGGCGTTGTCATCGAGACGCTGGTGTACACGCTGATCGGCAAGCTCGCGGTGATCTGGCCGGCAGCGCTGCATGTGTACTTCGATCTGTTCTCCGGGGCGATCCAGACATATGTATTCTGTATGTTGACGATGACATACGTGAACCAGGCCATCGAGGATGGCGAGTACTGATGCGCAGTCCGCGGAACAGAAGGTATTGCTTTTTTGTTCTGCACGCGTGCAGGCGTGTTTTGTACACGTTTATTTTATTTTTAGATTAACAGGAGGAAATTATCATGGAGAATTTCACAGGTACAGATTTTATCTTAGGTTGTTCAGCGATCGGCGCAGGCCTGGCGGTTATCGCCGGTATCGGGCCTGGAATCGGCCAGGGTATCGCGGCGGGCCACGGCGCGGCGGCGGTTGGACGCAATCCCGGGGCAAAGGGCGATATCACCTCTACGATGTTACTCGGACAGGCAGTTGCCGAGACGACCGGTCTCTACGGCCTTGTCGTTGCACTGCTGCTCATGTTCGTAAAGCCTTTGGCAAGATAACCGGAGTACCAATACAAAATAAGGAGGTAACTCTTCTAAATGGATAGATTATTTGATCTGGACATGCAGTTGGTACAGGATACGGTGTTGCTCGCAATCGCAATCTTTTTCTTATTCCTTGCGTTAAGCTACCTGCTCTTTAACCCGGTGCGGCAGATGCTGCAGGAGAGGCAGTTAAAGATCAAAACGGAGCTTGACGACGCGGCGGCGGACAAAGCGAATGCTGCGGCGTTAAAGGCGCAGTATGAGGAAAAGCTGAAAGGTATTGACAAGGAGGCGGAGGCGATCCTCTCCGATGCAAGGCAGCGGGCGTTAAGAAGCGAGGCAAAGATCGTGGACGACGCGAAGGCGGAGGCCGCGCGCATCATCGCCCGGGCAAACGAGGAAGCGCTGCTTGAAAAGAAGCGCGTTGCCGACGAGGTGAAGCAGGAGATGATCTCCGTTGCGGCAGCGATGGCGGCGCAGGTTGTCAGTGCGAATATCGATATCAATATTCAAAACCAACTGGTTGATCAGACGTTAAAGGAAATGGGTGATTCAACATGGCTAAGCTAGTATCCAAAACATACGGTGATGCATTGTTTGAGCTGGCGGTGGAATCGGGCCGGCTGGATTCATTTCTGGACGAGGCCAGAGGCGTGCGCTCCGTTTTGGAGAGCAGCAGAGAGCTGGATCAGTTGATGAATCACCCCAAAATTGTGAAAGAGGAAAAGATAGCGACTCTCGAGAACATTTTTAAGGGGCGCGTTGCAGACGAGCTGGTTGGTCTTCTGCGTATGCTGGTGGAGAAAGGCCATTACAGCGATACGCCCGCCGTATTGGATTATTTTATCGAGCAGGCGAAGGAGTACAAACATATCGGCACTGCTTATGTCACCACAGTGATGACGCTTGGTGAGATCCAGAAGTCCAATCTTGTGGACAGGCTTCTGGCGACCACGGATTACGTGGAATTTGAAATGCACTATGAGGTAGACCCTTCGCTCATCGGCGGAATGGTCATCCGTATCAAGGACCGGGTGGTCGACAGCAGCATCAGGACGAAGCTGGCGACGCTTTGCTCCGAATTATCAAAAATACAGTTGAAAGTAGGTGAATGCGCTCCATGAATTTAAGACCAGAGGAAATCAGTTCCGTAATCAGGGAGCAGATCGCCCGCTACGCTTCCACTCTTGAGGTGGCAGACGTGGGAACCGTCATTCAGGTGGCGGACGGCATCGCCCGTATCCACGGTCTGGAAAACGCGATGCAGGGCGAGCTTCTGGAATTTCCGGGTGAAGTATATGGAATGGTGTTAAACCTTGAGGAGGACAATGTCGGCGCCGTTTTGCTCGGCGCGAACAAGAACATCAATGAGGGCGATACGGTCAAGACGACGGGCCGCGTCGTTGAGGTTCCCGTCGGCGACGCATTGATCGGGCGTGTCGTAAACGCGCTCGGACAGCCCATCGACGGCAAGGGCCCCATCGAGACAGACAAATACCGCGAAATCGAGCGTGTGGCGAGCGGTGTCATTTCCAGAAAATCGGTGGACACCCCGTTACAGACCGGTATCAAGGCGATCGATTCCATGATCCCCATCGGACGGGGACAGCGTGAGCTGATTATCGGCGACAGGCAGACCGGTAAGACGGCGATCGCGATCGACACGATCATCAATCAGAAGGGGCAGGGCGTGAAGTGTATCTATGTGGCCATCGGCCAGAAAGCTTCCACCGTTGCTTCTATTGTAAATACGCTCGAGGAGTTTGGTGCGATGGCTTACACGACCGTCGTCGCTTCGACGGCCAGCGAGCTGGCGCCCTTACAGTATATTGCGCCGTATGCGGGATGCGCGATCGGCGAGGACTGGATGGAAAACGGCGAGGACGTGCTCGTCATCTACGATGACTTAAGTAAGCACGCAACCGCTTACCGTACGCTCTCCTTACTGCTGCGCAGGCCGCCGGGACGTGAGGCATATCCGGGCGACGTATTCTATCTGCACTCAAGGCTTTTGGAGCGCGCGGCGCGCCTTTCCGAAAAGCTTGGCGGCGGGTCCTTAACCGCTTTGCCGATCATCGAGACGCAGGCGGGCGACGTATCGGCTTACATTCCGACGAACGTCATCTCCATCACGGACGGGCAGATCTATCTGGAGACGGAGATGTTCAACGCGGGCTTCCGCCCGGCAATCAACGCGGGTCTTTCCGTATCCCGCGTGGGCGGTTCCGCACAGATCAAGGCGATGAAGAAGATCGCGGCGCCGATTCGTACCGAGCTGGCGCAGTACACCGAGCTCGCGGCGTTCTCGCAGTTTGGCTCTGAGCTGGACGATGCGACGAAAGAGACGCTCGCACAGGGCACGCGTCTGCAGGAGGTATTAAAGCAGCCGCAGTATAAGCCGATGCCGGTGGAAAACCAGGTTGTGATCATCTACGCGGCGACCAGACGTTATCTGCTTGACATTCCGGTGGAGGACGTGCTGCGCTTTGAGGGTGAGCTGATCGACTTTATCGCGACGAAGTACCCGGAGATTCTCGAGAGCAT
>CAMTZV010000087.1 GCA_947086625.1 uncultured bacterium
GATGGAAGATGCGAAAAGGGCAACGGAGGACCAGGAATACAGAAACAAGCTGCTTGGGGAAATATTTGGAAACAAATGACAGGCTCCGGAATGCTATTTATATTGGCGGGCACTAAAATTTGCCAACAGAGCCGACTTCACGAGCGCCAATACCTTGGAAAGTATGGAAAATGTATTCGCTCGTGAGTATAATAATGACGCATAACGCAGAAAGATATGAAACGTCTGGCAGGGGCGCGTTCAATCTGTCTGGATGCAGGTTATGAGACAACCTCAAGAGCTTTTCTCGGTTATGGAACCGAAGCTCTGAACTATTTTTGAACCAATTTTCAAAAATTTAGGTAGATTTACGGATGCCAATGGGAAAGCGGTAAATCTGCGGAACGTAGAAAAACAGGGATATGGAGGGAATTGCAGGGATATAAAAGCAGATATATCTGCAATCCCTTCGATGTGGATAGAGAAAAATACATATCACGTTTAAATTTCTGAGAGGAGAACAAAACATGCAGAAGATGACGTCGGCATACGCAAATAAGCTGCTGAAGAGTCTGGAGGAGGACAAGGCGTTCTGGGTGAACAAGGAGGAGACGTCAAGCACCTATGTAGCGGCGGTCAACGAGGAGCCGGTGATTCCCGAGTATGACTATGCCGAGGTTGCGGCGACCATTGAGGAGATCGACGAGAAGATCGCCGTGATCAAACACGCCTTAAACGTGTCAAATGCGAACGCAAAGGTGCAGGTTGGGGACGCCGAGATGAGCGTCGATACGATTCTGGTGCGCATGGCGCAGCTGAACCGGAGAAAAGCCGTGCTTGACGTGATGCGAAAGCGGCTCCCGAAGGCAAGGGAAGAGCAGAACTCCTATATGTCCAAAAATACGGTGCCGGAGTATCGGTACATCAACTATGATCTTGCGCTTATCAAAAAGGAGTACGAGCGTGTCTCGGCAATCATTATGGAGATGCAGATCGCGCTTGACAGGTATAACCAGACCGAGCAGTTTGAGGTAGATATTTAAAGCGTTCCGAAGCAGGGCGCAAAGGCTTATACTCCAGTTTGAAGGTTTTTGTTCAGGACTATGGTTGACCGGTTATTTGTTATCTGTTATATCGAAAGGTTCATTGTTTTGGAAATCCGAGAATGAAAATTTTTAACGACCGCTCTGCTTGAAAACCTGCGGGAAGCCGCGGTGTGGAGGTACGGTTTGAAACACAGGCTGCGGGAGACGGTTGCCTTCCGCAGTCATTTTCGCTTTTGATGGATCAAATAATTATACCACAAGTATAATGACAACGACGCACTTTTGTGTTAAAGTACAAAATAGAAAGAAAAACAGGCCTGACAACGAAGAATACAGGCCAGGGAAAGGAAAAAAGATGTTTACGATCAGCCAAAAAAGTTATCTGAATCCGGAAAGTCACAAACGTGCGCAGCTCGACAAAGAAGAGCGGAGCACTGACTTTGCGTGTGCAGATGAGATAAGGCTGAAACGAAAAGCTGTGATCAGAGAGTAGGCTCACTGGGATTATCGGAAGGGAGCAGACTCGAACCATAGATTTTTACAACCGCTTATCTTGTGTGGGGACGCAGGGCAGGCGGTTTTTTGTGTGAGCGACAGAGGGCTGCCTGGGCCGCAGTAGGAACAGAAAGGGAAAGAAAATGAAAGCATTAGAGATCAGGGGAAAGGTAAATACGGCTCTTTGTTATGCAAAGGTCGTGGAGGATGAGGCCATCGAGCAGATCCGGCGCATGTGCGACTATCCGATGACGGAGGGGGCAAAGATCCGGATTATGCCGGATGTGCATTCCGGCAGAGGCTGCACAATCGGAACGACAATGACGATCAGGGATAAAGCTGTCCCGAATGTAGTTGGTGTGGATATCGGTTGCGGTATGTATACCGTAAATCTCGGGAAAGCGCAGATCGATTTTGAAAAGGTCGACGAGGCGGCGCATTATATTCCTTCCGGGAAAAATGTGTGGGAGGGGCGGCAGGAGCGCTTTGATTTGACGGCGCTGCGCTGCTACAGGGAACTGCGGGACTCCAAACGGCTGGAGCGCTCGCTCGGCACGCTCGGAGGCGGGAACCATTTTATTGAGATTGACGAGGCCGCAGACGGCACAAGCTATCTGGTTATCCACTCCGGGAGCCGCAATCTCGGCAAGCAGGTGGCAGAGCTTTACCAGAAGCTTGCCGTAAACTTAAGCAGGGGCTATGGGGATTACCTTGAGAAGCGCGATGAGATCATCCGCACCTATAAGGAGCAGGGCCGCAGAAAGGAGATACAGGCGGAGCTGAAGCAGCTCCACTGGCAGGTATATGAGTCCGAGACGAGTATGCCGGAGGATTTGTGCTATTTATCCGGAAAATATCTGGAGGACTATCTGCACGATGTTGAGATCTGCCAGACGTTTGCAAGGAGAAACCGCGAGAGGATGGCGGAGATCTTGCTGGAGCGCACCGGGATGGCCGGGGGCGAGGCGTTCCACACGATTCACAATTATATCGATACGGACGAAATGATCCTGAGAAAGGGTGCGATTGCGGCTCATGAGGGAGAAAAGGTGTTAATCCCGATCAACATGAGGGACGGGAGCGTGCTTGCGGTCGGGAAGGGAAACCCGGAGTGGAACTACTCGGCTCCGCACGGCGCGGGGCGGCTGATGTCGAGGACGAAGGCGAAGAGCACCCTCAGCATGGAGGAGTACCGGGAGACGATGAAGGGCGTTTATACGACTTCGATTAACGAGCAGACGCTGGACGAGGCGCCGATGGCATACAAGTCTCTGGAGGACATTATCGACGTGATCTGGGAATCTGTCGATTTAATTGATATTATGAAACCAATTTATAATTTTAAGGCATCGGAGTAGCGGCGCCGCACGCCGCTCCGGAGTGCCGGAGGGGGGGACAGTTGAAAAAAGCAGGAAACTCCTTGCATATTTAGCAGGGAGATGCTATACTTTCTCCAAAGCAAACGGTTCCCAGTGTATGAAGGGGGATATCTTTTCCATATTTAGAGGCGGCATGCGCTGCCTTGTCAAAGAGGTCTGAATCTGATTCTAAACGGAAAATCTTGCTTTTTATTCAAATTATTTCATAGGGCGGGATTTTTCGTATAAACGGGTGTCTGATTTGAGGCGGGTACACTGCTGAATCAATGCCGGAGCTTTGCGTACATACGTGATCCTGCATAAATACAAAGGGGGAAAACGTATGGGTGGCAACAGGGAGTACCGGAGTGACGTGTTCAGTCTGCTGTTCCGGGAAAAGCGGCGTGCATTGGAGCTGTACAATGCATTGAACGGGTCGCATTATGACGATCCGGGGCAGGTTGAAACGGTGGAGCTGGGAAATGGCGGGATCTCGCTGAGCGTGAAGAGTGATGCGTCTTTTATTCTGGGCGCGAGCCTGAATATTTACGAGCATCAGTCGACTGTCTGCCCAAATATGCCGTTGCGCTGTCTGGTTTACTTTACGACGATTATTCACAGGCGGTATTGGGATAAGAATATTTTTGGGAGGACATTGCTTAAGATACCGGCGCCGCATTTTGTGGTTTTTTATAACGGAACGGAGGATGCGCCAGAGCAGTGCAGGCTCAGGCTGTCGGAAGCGTTTGGGAACAGAGTGGAGGAGCCGGAGCTGGAACTGACCTGTCATGTATATAATATTAATGAGGGCAGGAACCCTGAGCTGCTCACAAGGAGCCCGACGCTGCGGGATTATATGTATCTGATGGATCTGGTGCGGGAGTTTGATGCAAAGACGGGTCATGCTGATCTGGCAGGAGCGATCGAGCTTGCGCTTAAGAAATGCATCAGGGAAAACGTGTTAAAAGACTTTTTGCAGGAGCATTACACGGAGGTGGTTAAGATGATGCAATGGGATTTTACATTTGAACACCGGCTGGAGCTGGAACGCAAGGAAGGTCGCGAAGAAGATATCAGAAATATGTTGGCCCGCGACAAAACGCCGGAGCAGATTGCGGATTTCTGCGGCTATGATCTGGAGCTGGTCAAACGTGTGCAGAGCGGTATGGCGGATGTGTAAAGTGTGGGCAGACCAAAAAGGGAGGCATATTAGAAGGATACAAAGATGGAGCCGTCTGATGGCCCTCCGGGTTTATCATGATCTGGGGGGCTTCATAAAAATACCACAACATATAGTATATTCGGGCATTTTCAACAAAAAATCACATAAAATCTGAGCTTTTTGGCATCAAGTTTACTATAAGTTTACCATAAAAAACTTCAAAAAATTTCCGTCCAGATATAAAGAAATCGTGAAATCAACCGAAATATAAAGAAATCTACACATGGGTGAGGTCTGCAATTTTGAAGGGAATTGTCAGACAACAGGCCATTTTTAATATACAATATGACAGTTCGGCGCCGGGCCTGAACATACACAGATCATGTTTATGCCGGCTTTGGACGGTCATCGGATTTCAGCGACGCGGTTTGCCGCGGAGCATTCGGTATCAGGGCCGATATCCGAATCAAAAAAAGCAAGCGAAAGGATGGCGGAATTATGTACAAGGATGTCAAGAAGAAACTTTTAGCGGTCGCGCTGTGCATCTGTATGATCATAGGCGTGGTGGAGGTTGTGCCGCGGGTAAGAGCGGCGGCAACCTCCAATCCGAATGAGTTTACGGTTGAAGGGCAGTTTGAAGGTACAGGAGATGTCGTTACGTTTACGGTAAGAGTGAGAACGACTACTTTTGTCTATGACGGGACAGCGCACACTCCGGAAATTACCAGTGTGACCTGTACTGATCCGAATGAGAACTGTACGCCTACGATGTTCAATCTGACCGGAAGGGAAGCGATAGACGTCGGTCATTATGAGTATAAAGTGATTCCGAATGGAAACAGCTGGGAGCTCAGTGAAACCGATACTATCCCGTTTGACATTACGCCGGCATCTGCCAGAAGCATCAGTGCAGCATACGGTGAGCTTGTTGTAGATTATGCGAATGGTACGGTGGTGTATCCCGGCGATGATGAGTTAAACGTGACAATTAACGGAAACGTACCGTTAAAAAATACGGATGCAAAGAAGCAGTTCGCGCTTTCAAACGGAGGCTCGGCGGTCGGTATTGTAGATGCCACACTGGACATTATCGATCCGAATTATGAGAAAACTTCAGCGTATCGGTCGGCGACAGTGACATATGTGATCGCATATAATCTGGGGACCGGGGTCGGATGCTCGGCACATTTGACGCAGCAGGAATATCCTTATAATAATGGCGCGCCGGTTTCGCCTGAGATGACGATTACAGGGGGGGCGAATACATTTACGGTCAGCGATGCCGCGACACACGGGTTTCAGATTAAATATGAGAAAATTTCCAGAAATGCGGATGGAAACATTACGGGAACGACAGAGGTGCCTGCGGTTACGGCAGCAGGGGAATACTACATGGTAGTCTGTCCGGTGACGGGAGAGCCTTATGTGGAGGCCAGCACAGGGGTCTATTTTACCGGCACTTACAGAGAAGAGTTTTCTGTAACACGTTTGGATACGTCTTCGCTTACGGTAACGGCACACGATGCAAACGGGCGGTCTGTCACATTGTCTGACCCGAATTATATTTTGAAGCTGCCGTATGCGGGTGCGGGGAAGGATACGATTCCGGATGGAATTGTTGTGGAAGATCGAACCGGTGAAATTACGTCGCTTTGCAAGATTGAATTTCAGAATGCGGACAGGGCGGGCGTTGCCTATATTCTGATCACACCCGACCCGGACAGGACGGATTATACGGGAACAAAAAAAATTTTGTATCACATTACGAGTGATATCGTGATAGACACGTTCCGTCTGAATGGAGAAGTTGCGAATCAGGCACATGTGGTTTATGATGGAAAGCCGCACACGGTTGCCGTGAACGACTGCGTTGTGAAAAACAAATCGGGGGACACCTTAAGCCAGGGTGCAAACCGTAATTACACGCTTTCTGTTGAATACCGCAGCGGGAACGACTGGTTTGAGGCAACGACGGATGAGCATCTCTCAAATGTCGGCGAAAAGCGGATCAAAGCGACCGGGCATGGGGTGTATGAAGGTAAGGTGGCTTATCAGTCGTTCTGGATCGATCCGGTGGACATTGATATTGAGGATTACAGAAAAAATGTCGAGGTCATTCTGGATCCGGAAGCTTATGATTATACAGGATCCGCGATCATGCCGACGTTCCGGTTTGAGTATAACGGGATACCGTTTGGCAGCAGCGATGATCCGCAGGGGAATTTTACATTCTATGCTACCGACAATGTGGACGCGGGCGAAGCGACCTTAGTACTCAAAATGTCCGGTACGAACTTTAAAGGAACGTATGAAAGGAAGTTTACGATCAGGCCGCTGGATATCGGATATTTAAATATTGTTGGCGATTATGTCTATGACGGAACACCAAAGACAGCTATTTTTAAGATCACAAATGTGGACTATTCTCTGGTTCCGGATCAGGACTATGTGCTGAACGGGTATCGGAAGCAGGGGACAACCGACGCGTGGTCGAAGACAGCGCCGACGGATGCAGGGACATATGAGGTTTCTGTTCAGATCAATACCGATAATATCAGCTGCGGCAAGGGCGTAGAACAGAGAAAAACGTATGAGGTGAAAAAATGTAATATTGCA
>CAMTZV010000088.1 GCA_947086625.1 uncultured bacterium
CTGGTGCAGATGACGTGATTATGGTAATCTGGGTGCCAGGCGCAAAGCGGGAGCAGAAGCCGGGATACATCAATGATGATTTGTTTGGAGGGACTTTTCGTAGAAATTGGGAGGGGGATTACCACTGTACCAGATTGCAGGTAAAAACAATGCTGAGAGATCAGGCAGAGGAAACCATATGCGCCAGGTGGGGACAAAGGCGCACGGCGGCTTTAAATATATGACAACGCAAAGCGTGTTTTTGAAACGCTGCGGGCGTCCGGTGCTTATGATGAGATGTTTCTGGAGGAGCTTGACGAGGCATTGTATGAGGAAAAACGGATGCCCTCGCATCTGTACGGCGTGGACGCGTTTGCGACCGAAAAGCTGGATATCTACGAGGGGCAGCTTGAACGGAAGGAGTGCATCATGAATCATCACAGCTATCTGCTTTGCCATCTGTCGGGCGTTTTTCACACGGGTGTTTTCTGTTTTCAGGAAGGGGTTCTGACATCATATGAGGACAACCCGGAATATAACCCGCTGTACCAAAGCGGGGCGCTGCGCCTTGCGCTGGCCCGCCGCGCGGATGCGCAGGAGGAGCCGGTCGTACTGCGCGACGACTTTTCGGTATTTTTTATCTGTGTAAAAGCGGAGACTGGCTACTGCATGATGGGCCCGTTGTGCATACAGGTGATGGGGCGGGCCGAGCGTCATCGGTTTTACCGCTTTTACGGTGTGGACGAGAAGTGGGAGAAGGGGCTGCACTACCACACGCTGATGGAAATTTTGCAGACTGCCGGGATGCTTGCGAAGCTGCTCACGGGAAGGGAGTACACGGACGGGCAGCTCATGGAGGCAAACTATGATGCCGCAGAGAGCGAAAAAGAGCGGCAGGAGCAGGTCTGGTTTGACTTAAAATCCGAGGATGAGGACATTTACCGGCACACCTATCAGGAGGAGCGGCGGATACTCGACGCGGTGAAGGCCGGAAACGTGGAAATGGCCGTGCGGCTTTCAAAGGAGATGGACGCGAATATCGGCAGGCTCGGGGAGAGCGAGACGGAGCACTGGCGGAACTTATCGATCGTGGCCGCAACACTGTGTGCCAGAGCCGCGATCGAGGGAGGCGTGATGCCCTCAGTTGCGTACCGCGTCAGCGGGTTTTATATCAACAAGAGTACGGCGTGTAAGGATATCGCGCAGATTTTAATCTACCGCAACCATGCAATCGAGGAGCTTGCAAAACGGGTGCGGGAGCACAGGCAGCGCCGCACCTCCAGCTATACCCAGCAGTGCATGGATTACGTATACGGGCATTACCGCGAAAAAATATATCTCGAGGAGATTGCGGACACGCTCGGGATCAGCGGCAGCCATCTCTCACGCCTGTTCAAAAAGGAGACGGGAAAGGCCCTGCAGGATTTCGTCAATGACGTGCGGGTGGAGAAGGCGGCAAATTTGCTCACCTATTCGGACGAGACGCTACCCCGGATCGCGGAGTATGTCAATTTCCCGTCGCAGAGCTATTTCGGAAAAATCTTTAAGGCGCGCACGGGCATGACGCCGAAGCAGTACCGGGAGACGTATAAGCCCGCGGAATTTTATGACGGACAGCATCAGGGGAAGCGCTGAGAACTGTGCGTTTTCAAATTCCCGGATATTTGAGCAAAATAAGACTAAAAACATCAAAATAACGATAGAAGAAAAGAGCCTTTCGGTGTTACCTTATGAACACAGAGAGAGCTCTTATTTTTATAAAAGAAACGCAGGAGGAAAGGAAATGTTATCGGAACGGTTTTACGGAATGGGCGAGCCGCTCATTCAGCGGGAAGGCGATACCGGGGTCATGGCGGCGGAGTATTTAGAGCTCGTAAAAGCGCTTGGCTGTACGGCCTACCGCTCATGGATGCATCTGACGGATACGCTAAAGGATCCGCACACGCCGGACGATGCGGTGTGCGCGGCGCACAGGCGGCTTTTAGAGCGCGCGGCGGCGCTCGATCTCGAGGTGACTGGCATGAGCCACGAATGGTTTTTACCGGAGGGCTGCAGGCAGAAAAAAGGGCATGCGATGCCAATGCGCGACTTAAGCGAGGGAAGCCTGTACATGCAGACGCTTCATATGCTCGAGGAGTCGTGGTGTACGCAGGCAAAGCTTTTCCCGGAGGTAGGAAACTGGGAGATCGGAAACGAGTGGAACTTAAACGCGTTCCTTCATCCGGACGGATTTTTGGACGAGGAGGGTGCGGAGCCGTTCACGGCGGATGAAAAGATGGAAATCGCCATCGACCTCATGTATTTTTCGGCGAAGGGCGTGCGAAAAGGCAACCCGAAGGCAAAGGTGACGTGCTTTTCACCGGCGCTCTCCACGCCGTGGCTCGGCGGGGATCTGCCGGACTACCTGCCGCCGATGTACGGCATTGCGTGGACGCTCGACAAGATGTACCGGCGCATCAAATCCGGCGCGTTCTGGTCGGACAACACGGACGACTACTTTGATATGCTTTCCTGGCATCCGTACCAGATGAGTGTCGACCAGAGCAAGGTCGGGATGGATCTGTTTTTAGACATCTTCGAGCCGGATCATCTGTGGAAGGACTACAACGACGCGGCCTACCGGGTGATGTGCAAATACGGCGACGGGCACAAGCAGGTGATTCTGACCGAGGCCGGCTTTACGGACTGCGGCGACGAGCAGGAGGAGGAGCGGCGCGCGGAGTACACCAGGAAGCTCTTAAAGCTGGCGGCAGAGCTTCCGTACGTGCGCACGATCTACAATTTCCGGCTTTTAAACGAGGAAGGTATGCTGAAAAGGGCGGGCATCGAGGACAACCAGATCGGAGGGCTCGCGGAGGTGTACTTCGGCTTTTTTGAGGAGCCGTGGCACGACTGTAAGCCGCGCAAAAAGGCGTATGTCTTGCAGGAGCTGACCGGCAGCACGGCGGATCTGGAGGAGGCCGGAAAAAGGGTAGCGGCCACCCGCAAAGAGATTTTATAAACGAACGGAGGAGAAAAAATGATTAGTTTTGCATCGAAGACAGACAATCCGAACACAAAGCTCGGCTGGAACGACCGGATTGGCTACGGTATGGGAAATTTTGGTATGGCATGGGTCAACGGCATGATGTCGGCGTTCCTCATGAAATATTTAACCGACGTATCGCTCGTGGACGCGGGCGTGGTCAGTGCGATCATCGCGATCTCAAAGCTGTTTGACGGCATTTCCGATCTGATTATGGGACGCATCGTGGACGGGACGCGCGCAAAGATGGGAAAGGCGAGGGTATGGCTCATCCGCATGTGCCTTCCGCTGGCGATCTCGACGGTTCTGCTGTTCAGCGTACCGGCGTCCATGACGGGAGTCATCAAGTACATATACGTATTTCTGCTCTACAACCTTGTAAACGCGGTCTTTTACACGGCGATGTTCGTCCCGTATAATTCGCTGATTTCACTGAGCACGACGGACGGCTATGAACACGGAATGCTCGGAAATATCAGCATGATCTTCCAGACGATCGCCAACATCTGCATGAACACCTTCTTTATGACGATGGTCGTGAAATTTTCCGGCGCGGCGGAGCCGTATATGGTGGAGGCGCAGTCCGGCTGGACGGCTGCTACGATCGTTGTCGGCATTATCATTGTCGTATCCGCGCTGATCTGCGTGTGCGGGACAAAGGAGCGCACAGGCGCGCAGGCATCGCAGGACGGCGGGAAGCCGAAGGATGAGGTATCCACGGGAAAGGCGCTGAAATCCCTGTTTACGAACCGCTACTGGCTGTCCATGATCTTTGCGATGTTTGTTATTTTCTTTATCATTGTCATGTATTCGGCAGGCGCGATTTTTTACTGCGCGGATGTGCTCGGGGATTACGCGCTTTATACGCCGGTCAACAACGCGCTCTCCATCGCGCAGTTTGTAACGATGTTTTTTACGCCGTTTTTCATGAAGAAATTCGGAAAGCACATGACCTATATGGTCGGCCTTGTCGGCATGGGGCTTGGCTTCTTAGGAACCGGGTTTGCGGGGACGAACGTCGCTCTTTTAGTTCTCTTCAATGCGCTCAAGGGCATCGGCCTTGGCGCGGCGGGCGGAATGGCGTTCGGCATGGTTGCCGATACGCTTGAATACGGCGAGTGGAAGGACGGCTTTAAGGTTGTCGGTATGGGAAATGCCGCAATCTCCGCGGCGCAGAAGCTCGGCCTTGGCATCGGCCAGGTCGTGCTCGGTGTGATTCTTGATATCGGGGGCTATGACGGGACCGTGACCGCGCAGAGCGAGTCCGCGAAGGCCGCAATCTCCGTCATTTACAACTGGCTGCCGGTGACCCTGATCGTCGTGACCTTCTTTATCATGCTGACCTATAAGCTGGATAAGGAGCTGCCGCAGATTCAGAAGGAGCTGGAGGAGCGCCATAAATAAAGGATAAGGAGTGCATGGCATTCCGGGACGACGGCCACGGTCAAAAGTGCTGTGGCCGTATTTCGCAGGGAGGAAAGTAACGATGGGTGAGTATATTGTAAATACAAAAAGCGGAAAAGTAAAAGGCCATGAGCGGGACGGGCGGATCGAGTATCTCGGAATCCCTTACGCGAAGCCGCCCGTGGGGGCGCTGCGCTTTAAGCGCGCGCAGCCGGCGGAGCCGTGGGACGGAATCTTTGACGCGGCGTCCTACGGGCCGGAGGCGGTGCAAAACGACGAGGGAATGGACAAGGGCTCGGAGGACTGTCTGACAATCAACGTGCAGCGCCCCATAGACGGGGAGAAGCTTCCGGTGTTCGTCTACATCCACGGCGGCGGCTATATGACGGGCGCGGCAAATGTGCCCCTCTATAACGGAAAGCATTTTGCGGACGACGGGCTTGTGTTCGTCTCCTTCCAGTACCGGATGAATGTGTTTGGCTTTTTCGATTTCACGACCTATCCGGGGTGCGGGGATTTTGAGAGCAACTGCGGCATCTCCGACCAGATTATGGCGATGCACTGGATCCGCGACAACATCGAGGCGTTTGGCGGCGATCCGGGAAATATCACGATCGACGGGGAGTCCGCGGGCGGCGCGAGCGTTGTGAACATGCTGGCGATGCCCGCCGTAAAGGGGATTTTCCAGAAGGCGATCGTGCAGAGCGGCCTGCCCAACTGTGTGATGACGCACGAGACGGCAAGGCAGAACATGGATCTCTACCTCGAGGGCATGGGGATGGGCGAACAGGATATCCCGAAGCTGAAGGAGATGGAGCCGTACGAGCTGTTAAGGGGCGTGGCATACATCGCGGAGCACCACCAGTATAAAAACCCCGGCATGTTCCTCCCCGGCCCGGTCATCGACGACCTTCTGCCGCAGCGCCCCATCGACGCCATCCGGGAGGGCAGCGCGAAGGATGTAAAGCTGATTATCGGCACAAACCTGCAGGAGGGCACGATGTTCGTCCACCCGGAGAAAACCGGATTTCCCAATTCGTGGGCGATGGTTGCCGAGATGCTGGAAAAGAACGGTCACGCGGCGGCGATTCCCCGGATCATCGACTATTATCATCCGTCCAGAAACGACCGCTTCACAAAGTTCCGGGCGCAGAATGATTTTTCTTTAAGCAGCATACCGCCGGTGACGGAGACGTTTGAGCAGGAGGGCGCGTATCCGTTTATCGCGTTCGCGACGGACTACGCGTTCCAGATGCCGTCCATAAAGGTGGCCGAGGCACAGAGACAGTACACGAAGGACGTCTGGATGTACCGCTATGAGTGCATCACAAAGACGGGCTGGGAGACCGGATGGCTTTCGTCCCACGCGTTCGAGCTGCCGGTTTCCTTTGGAAACATGGATTTTCATTTCAGCGAGTTTGTGTTCAGGGACGAGCCGCAGGAGGTCGTGGAAAAGCTGATCGACGAGATCCACGGCTCCTGGGTGCGTTTTGCAAAAACAGGGGATCCGAACCCGGAGTGGCTGCGGTTTGCGGGGCACGATTCGCCGGTGCGCATTTTCGACCGGGAGAGCAAAACGGTGCGGCTGGACCGGACGGAGCTGATGCGGGTGTGGGACGATTTACGGTTTTACGAGAATTAGAAAGAACGAACCGTGGAAATTATGGTAAGAAACGAGATACTGCTGTGATGAAGGAGTGTGACATATGCCGGAATATTTAAAGGCTTCAAACTGGATCTGGAGCCCCGACTGGAGCGCGGAGGACAAGGATACGCCGCGGGTGATGCTGTTCCGAAAAAGGCTTCTGCTTAAGGAAGCGCCGTTTGAGGGAAAGCTTTGCATATCCGCGGATACGAGGTACAAGCTCTACGTGAACGAGCGGTTGGCGGAGGTTGGCCCGAGCCGGGGCGACACGCAGGTGTGGTTTTACGATACGGTTGACCTCGTGCCGTATTTAAAAAAGGGCGAAAACGTCATCGGCGTGTCGGTGCTTCGCTATCCCGAGGATCCCGCCGCGGGCAACCACGGTATGTTTCGCACGCCCGTGCCGGGGCTGTATGCGAAGGGGAGCGTGACGGACATGGACGGGACGAAATACGATCTGTCCGCGGACGCCTCGTGGAGGTGCGTGACCGACAAAAGCGTTACATTCTACCGGGAGGAGGAGCGCTTCGCACCGCTTGTCATCCATGAGCGGACG
>CAMTZV010000089.1 GCA_947086625.1 uncultured bacterium
GATCCACGGTCCCAAGGGGGTTGGATTTTTGTATGTGAAGGATAAGACGAAGCTGCGGCCGGTCATCTTCGGCGGCGGGCAGCAGAAAAATATGCGCTCCGGCACGGAGAACGTTGCCGGTATCGCGGCGCTCGGCGCAGCGGCGGAGGAGCTGTACGAAGATTTTGACGAAAAGATCGCGCGACTCTATGAGCTGCGCACATATATAATAGAAGGAATGGAAGCGCTGGAGGGCGTAAGCGTCAACGGAGCGGGAGGGGAAGAGAGTGCGCCGCACATCGTCAGCGCGAGCTTTGCGGGCGTGCGCGCGGAGGTGCTTTTACACGCGTTGGAGGAGCACGGCGTCTACGTCTCCGCGGGTTCGGCGTGCTCCTCGAACCACCCGGCGATCTCCGGCACGCTGAAGGCGATCGGTGTAAAGGAAGAGCTTTTGGACGCGACCGTGCGCTTTTCCATGTCGGTGGAGAGCACGCGGGAGGAAGCGGACTATGTGCTGGCGCAGCTTCGCGAGCTGCTCCCGCAGCTGCGGCGATTCCGCAGGCATTGAGCGGTAAAGGGCGGCCCGTGGCGGTTTTGCGGCATTGAGGCGTGCGGGCGGCACTGTGCGCGGCGCGGACAGGACGGTTACGATTTTTACAGGGAGAAACGATGGAATATCAGGCATTTTTAATCAAGTACGGCGAGATCGCCGTGAAGGGAAAGAACCGGCACATTTTTGAGGACACGCTGCTCTCGCAGATTCAGAACGCGCTCGCGCGCGTGGAGGGGGACTTCCATGTGAGCAAGGAGAGCGGGCGCATGTATGTGGAGGCGTTAAGCGCCTACGACTATGACGAGCTGATGGACGCGCTGACAAAGGTGTTCGGCATTGTGGGCATCTGCCCGATGGTGCGTCTGGAGGACGAGGGCTTTGAAAAGCTGGCGCAGGATATCGTAAGTTATGTGGGCGAGGCCTACCGGGACAAAAATTTTACGTTCAAGGTACACGGGCGGCGCGCGCGCAAAAACTATCCGATGACCTCCATGGAGCTGGCGGCGGCGCTGGGCGAGCGGCTTTTGGAGGCTTACCCGGATATCCGCGTGGATGTGCATGAGCCGCAGGTCAACATCCATGTGGAGATCCGTGCGCACATCAACGTGTATTCCACGGAGGTGCCCGGCCCCGGCGGTATGCCGGTCGGCACGGCGGGAAAAGGGATGCTGCTGCTCTCCGGGGGAATCGACAGCCCGGTGGCGGGGTATATGATCGCAAAGCGGGGCGTTCGGCTGGAGGCGACGTATTTTCATGCGCCGCCGTACACCTCCGAGCGGGCAAAGGAGAAGGTCGTCGATCTGGCGCGGATCGTGGCGCGCTACAGCGGGCCGATCCGCCTGCACGTCGTGAACTTTACAGAGATCCAGCTTGCAATTTACGAGAAATGCCCACACGACCAGCTCACGATCATCATGCGGCGCTATATGATGATGATCGCGGAGCATTTTGCAAAGGCGTCGAACTGCCTTGGGCTGATCACGGGTGAGAGCATCGGACAGGTGGCGAGCCAGACGATGCCCTCGCTTCTCGTGACGAACGAGGTATGCACGCTTCCGGTCTATCGGCCCTTGATCGGCTTTGACAAGCAGGAGATTGTCGATATCTCAAACCGCATCGACGCGTTCGAGACGTCCATTTTGCCGTTTGAGGACTGCTGTACGATCTTTGTCGCGAAGCATCCGGTGACAAGGCCGAGCTTAAAATCGATCAAAAAGTCGGAGACGCACCTCGCGGATGTGATTGAGGAAATGGTGCGGCGCGCGATCGAGACGACGGAGGACATCGTCGTGGAGGCGTAGGGGGCGGGTGTGCGCCCGTGTAATGCGAATCGGGCAGGAAAGATCACTTGCCTGCCCGCCGCGCGGGGCGTACGCTGTGGCAGCAGCGAGATTCCGTATGCGGGCGTGCATACAATCGGGCAGGGAAGGATACTTGCCTGCCCGCCGCGCGGGGCGCATGTTGCGTCAGCAACAAATTTCCGCATGCGCCCCTGCGCATAAAAAAAGAATCCTGCTTGCAGGATTCTCCGCCCACGGGCGACGGCCTGAACGCAAAAGCATTCGGCTTAATCTACTAAGTACGGCTTGATGACCTCTAAGATCTCATCGGTATTGTCACCGGAGTGGATGGCAAGATCGATGGGCTTTGAGAGGTCCAGGCTGAAGATGCCCATGATGGATTTCGCATCGATAACGTATCTTCCGGAAATCAGATCAAAGTCGTAATCGAACTGTGAGATCGAGTTCACGAAGGATTTCACCTTATCGATGGAGTTCAGAGAAATCTGTACTGTTTTCATATTAAAACCTCCTTGCAATTCGTTTCGTTTACAGACATAGTACCGTTTTTTACCGGAAAAGTCAACTGATTAGAAGATAAAAAAAGGATAAAAAAGCGTGAAAAAAGAAATAAGAAAAAGGAAAGCGGCGCTTCACAACCTGGGCTGCAAGGTAAATTCCTACGAGACGGAGGCAATGGCACAGATGCTCGCACAGGCGGGCTATGAGCTGGTGGATTTTACGCATGAGGCGGATGTATACATTGTCAATACGTGCTCGGTCACGAACATCGCCGACCGCAAATCGCGCCAGATGCTCCACCGCGCGCGGAGCAAAAACCCGGATGCGGTCATCGTGGCGACGGGCTGCTACGTGCAGACGGCGGGCGAAGAGCTGGAAAAGGATGCGGGTGTCGATATCGTCATCGGAAACAATAAAAAGGCGGGGCTTCTGCCGCTGCTCGAACGCTTTTTTTCGGAGAAAAGGCGGTTGTCGGACGTGATCGACATCAACGACGGCGCGCAGGACTATGAGGAGCTCGGTCTGCTCGCGGGCGGGTCGCACACGCGCGCCTTTTTGAAGGTGCAGGACGGCTGCAACCAGTTTTGCAGCTACTGTATCATCCCCTCCGCGCGCGGAAGAGTGCGCAGCCGCGACCCGGAGCGCGTGTATGCGGAGGTGTGCACGCTGGCAGAAAACGGCTACCGGGAGGTCGTCTTAAACGGCATCCACTTAAGCTCTTACGGCGCGGGCACGTCGTATACGCTGCTCGATCTGATCCGAAGGATACATGGTGTTCCCGGCATTGCGCGCATCCGGCTGGGCTCGCTCGAGCCGCGCATCGTCACGGAGGAGTTTGTAAGGCAGCTCGCCGCGCTTCCGAAGGTATGCCCGCATTTTCACCTGTCGCTGCAGAGCGGCTGCGATGCCACGCTTGCGCGGATGAACCGGAAGTACACGACCGCGGAGTATGAGCGGGGGTGTGCGCTCCTTCGCGCGGCGTATGCGCACCCGGCAATCACGACAGATGTGATTGTGGGCTTTCCGGGGGAGAGTGAGCAGGAGTTTGCACGGACAAGGGAGTTTGTGGAGCGCATCGGCTTTTATGAGATGCATGTGTTCCAGTATTCCAAAAGGCGCGGCACGAGGGCCGAGCGGATGGAGGGGCAGGTGCCGGAGGCGGTAAAAAAGGAGCGCAGCCGTATCCTGCTGGCGCTTGGCGAGCGGCAGTCGCGGGCGTTTCGCGACTACTATGTCGGAAGGGAAGCGGGCGTGCTCTTCGAGGAGGAGACGCGTATCGGGGAAAAGGTATATCTGACCGGCTTCACGCCGGAGTATGTGCGGCTCGCGACGGAGATTGCGCCGGGGGATGAGACGCTTCAAAACCGGATCTGCACGGGCGTTGTGGGGGAGGCGCTAAGCGGGGAGATTTACAGGATAGCCGTTACTATTCACGGCCCGGGAGGCCGCTCATAGTAACGATTCGGGGCGATATTTCGAATTTTGCTGCGCAAAAATCGCCCCTCATTCCTGAATCATGTTCTCACGGAACGCGCAGCCAGTGCGCGTTCCTGGGGCGTGAAAAGTAACGGATAACCCCCTCTTTTTAAACCACGGTGAATAAAGGTTGAATTTTTGACGCAACTATATTAAAATAGTATCCGAATGGTGCTTGCGGTACAAAAAGAACAAAAGAGCGCAGCTACAGAGCACATATAAGGACGTGGAATTATGCAGGATAAAAACCAGACGCAATTTTTTAAAGTGGAAAAGGAACCGGAGATCCGGGTGAGGGACGTTCTGGAGGTCGTTTACAGCTCCCTCTCCGAGAAGGGCTATAATCCGCTGAACCAGATCGTGGGCTATATTATGTCCGGCGACCCGACATATATTACAAGCCATAACAATGCCCGCAGCCTGATCATGAAGGTGGAGCGGGACGAGCTTGTGGAGGAGCTGCTTGACGCCTATATTAAGCAGAATTTTAAATAGCCTATGAAGCGGATCATGGGATTGGACTTTGGCTCGAAGACGGTTGGCGTGGCTGTGAGCGACCCGCTCGGCATTACCGCGCAGGGCGTGGAGATCGTGCGCCGCAAATCGGAGAACAAGCTCCGCCGGACTTTTGCGCGCATCGAAGAGCTCATCGAGGCGTATGAGATCGGGGAGATCGTGCTCGGCTACCCGAAAAATATGAACGGCACACAGGGGGAGCGTTGCGAGAAGACAAAAGAGTTTCAGGCGATGCTGGAGAGACGCACCGGGCTTGCGGTGGCGCTGTGGGACGAGCGGCTGACGACGGTGGCCGCGGACCGTGCGATGGCGGAGGCGGGCCTTGGCTTTCGCGCGCGTAAAGAACATGTGGATGAGATCGCGGCGGTTCTGATTTTGCAGGGCTATATGGATGCGCAGGCGATGAAGGGCGTGCAGGATCACTGACGGGCTTTCGTGGAGGGCGGCATGGAAAAGGTCGTATTTACTGACCCCGTGGACGGGGAGTGTATTGAATTTTATGTATTAGAACAGACAAGAATCAACGGATATAACTATATTTTGGTGACCGGGGATGCGGATGGGGACTGTGATTGCTATATCATGAAGGAGACCATCGAATCGGACGGGGAATCCACCTACGATATGGTGGAGGATGACACGGAATTAAACGCGCTCGCAAAGGTGTTTGCCGAGATGATGGACGACGTAGAGATTATCTAGGCGGGCTATGCGGCTTCATATCCGGGAAATTTAGGAGGTTTCATTTGAAAAAAGAAAAACAGAATAAAAAGCTGAAAGTCATTCCTTTAGGCGGTTTGGAGCAGATCGGAATGAATATTACTGCCTTTGAATATGAGGACAGTATTATTGTTGTAGACTGCGGATTGTCCTTTCCGGAGGATGACATGTTCGGGATTGATCTGGTCATCCCCGACGTGACATACTTAAAGGAGAATCTCGAGAAGGTAAAGGGCTTTTTCATCACGCACGGGCATGAGGACCATATCGGCGCACTGCCCTACATTTTGCGTGAGGTAAACGTGCCGATTTACGCGACAAAGCTGACGATGGGCATCATTGACCACAAGCTGGAGGAGCACGATCTGCTCTCGAAGGTCAAGAAAAAAATCGTCCGCTACGGGCAGCACATCAACGCGGGATGCTTCCGCGTGGAGTTTATCAAGACGAACCACAGCATTCAGGACGCGGCGGCGCTGGCGATCTATTCGCCTGCGGGAACGGTCATACACACCGGGGATTTCAAGGTAGACTACACGCCGGTATTCGGGGATGCCATTGATTTACAGCGTTTTGGCGAGATCGGAAAGAAGGGCGTTCTCGCGCTCATGTGCGACAGCACGAACGCCGAGCGGCCGGGCTTCACGATGTCGGAGAAGACGGTCGGCAAGGCGCTTGGAAATATATTTGAGGATCATCCGAACAACCGCATTCTCGTGGCGACGTTCGCGTCGAATGTTGACCGCGTGCAGCAGATCATCGACCAGGCATGCAAATACGGGCGGAAGGTCGTCGTGGAGGGGCGCAGCATGGTGAATATCATCACGACCGCCACGGAGCTGGGTTATATCAATATCCCGGACCAGACGCTGATCGATATCGAGCATCTGAAAAACTATCCGCCGGAGAAGACCGTGCTAATCACGACCGGAAGCCAGGGCGAATCGATGGCGGCATTATCGCGCATGGCGAACGGCACGCACCGCAAGGTGAGCATCTGTCCGAACGACACGATCGTCTTTAGCTCAAACCCGATCCCGGGCAATGAAAAGGCGGTTTCCAAGGTCATCAACGATCTTGCCCGCAAGGGGGCGGAGGTCATTTTCCAGGATGTGCACGTGTCGGGACATGCCTGCCAGGAGGACATCAAGCTCATCTATTCGCTCGTGCATCCGCGCTACGCGATCCCGATCCACGGCGAGTACAAGCACCGCAAGGCGCAGGCGAAGATCGCGCAGGAGCTTGGCATCGAGAAGGACAATATTCTGATCATCAATTCCGGCGACGTGCTGGAGCTGGATGAAAACGGTGCGAAGGTGACCGGAAAGGTTCATGTAGGCGACGTGATGGTGGACGGCCTTGGCGTGGGCGACGTCGGGAACATCGTGCTGCGCGACCGCCACATTCTGGCGGAGGAGGGCATCATTATCGTTGTGCTCACCCTCGAGGGCGGCTCGGGCCAGGTGCTGGCGGGACCGGATATCGTCTCCCGCGGCTTTGTGTACGTGCGCGACGCGGGCGATCTGATGGACGACGCGCAGGCGGTGTTAAACGAT